>JBAUCP010000081.1:0-1657 GCA_049677625.1 Occallatibacter sp.
CTGCATTAGCTCCATCCTGATCCCTGCGGATGCTGGGTCGTCGGATAGATCGTGCATCTCCCACGGGTCTTTTTCTACATGGAAGAGCTGAACCCTCCGGATCTGCGGATAGACGATGAGCTTGTGCGTCCTGGTGCGCGCCATCCTCTGGAAATCCCTGTAGTAGCTGAAGACCGCATCGTGGACAGGCTGATCTCCTCCATGCAGAAGCGGAGCCAGGCTGGGAAATTGTACCGTAGCGGGAATCGGGATTCCTGCCAGATCGCATGTAGTGGCGTACATGCTGTGCTGGTAGACGAGCTCTTCCACGCGCATTCCCGCAGCGATTCCCGGGCCTGCAATCAGGAGCGGCATACGGATGCTGCAGTCATACATGTTCTGCTTGCCGAGTAAACCGTGTTCTCCCACGGCGAGCCCGTGATCTGCCGTCAGGATGACATACGTGTTGGAAGCTTTGCCGGATCTCTCCAGCGCATCCAGAACTCGCCCGATCTGTTCATCCATGAAGGTGATCAGAGAGTAGTATTCCCTGCGGTGCAGTTGAACCGCCTCGCGCGTTCTAGGAAATGGCGCGAGCACTTCGTCACGTACCTTGTAATCGCCCTGGTCGAATGGATGCTCGGGAAGAAAATTAGGAGGAACTTCGATCTTGTCCTGCGGGTAGCGATCCAGATATTCCTTGGGCGACTGGCGCGGATCGTGCGGCGCGTTAAAGCCCAGATACATGAAGAACGGTGCGTCCCGTTTGGCCGCCCGATTGAGGAGATGATCGATGAAGCAATCGCTATAGAGAACGGCTTCGTGCTCGATCCTGTCGGGAGTCTGGTTTGCCCACAACTCCGTGTGAAGCCAGTGTCCCTTGAGCGACTCGTCCCATGGCTGCCAGTCATCACCGGCTCGCGGCCGATCGTAAGCCGCGCCTCCTTCCGGAGTAGACACAAGCATTCCAGGCGCGACCGGTCCCATCTCCTTGAAGCTGCGTTGCAGAACCGTCGGGTCGAGGTGCCACTTGCCGCAGATATAGGTGTCGTATCCGGCCGCGCCTAAGGTCTGGCCCCAGGCAGGCGCCTCGTCGATCCCCTCCTCGGCATGAAATGCGGTAAGCCCGCTGTTCAGCATCGTACGGCTGGGAACGCAGACCGCTCCGCTCCACGATCCCTGATGGAAGCAGTGAGTAAATGCGCATCCGGCGGCCGCAAGGCGGTCCATATTCGGCGTATGGATCTCGGGATTGTTGAGGCTGTGAATTGTGCGGAACATCAGATCGTCGCAAATGATAAAGAGAAAGTTGGGACGGTCCGCGGCATGCCCGGACGGGCTTTGCGCGATAGAAAATGCTCGCTCCGCGCCGCTCGCGGCGATCCCGGTCCCCAGCAATCCAATGAATTTACGGCGATCCATCCATCTCTCCTGACAATTACCGTTGCGCTTTAGAGCCCGGTTCGTGAAGGAAGCACATGCCAGATGCCCTGCAGAGGATCTTCCAGGACGAGCGGGTCATCAAGTTCCTGTTGCAGGCGCTTCAACTCCCGCATGAGCTCCGCTTTGACTGGCATCATTGCGGGATCGTCTGACAAATCGTGCATCTCCCACGGATCTGTTTCGATATCGAACAACTGAATCTTCTGCACTTCCGGATACACGATCATCTTATGCG
>JBAUCP010000082.1:0-2416 GCA_049677625.1 Occallatibacter sp.
GGAACGCAGACGGGATTTTTGATGTGCGGCAAGGAGTGGACCGACGGTGAGCCGCTGGAAGTGCGGTCGCCGTGGGACCAGGGACTGGTGGGGCGCGCGACGCTGGGCACGCGGGCCGATGCGCGCCAGGCCGTAAATCACGCCGTGGCCAGCCTGCGCCGCACGCGCGCGCTGCCGCGCTGGAAGCGGCGCGAGATTCTGGAAGACGTGGCTGGTGCGCTGATCGAGCAGAAGGAGCGGTTTGCACAGCTGATTGTGGCTGAAGCCGGCAAGCCTGTGCGGCTGGCGCGGGCTGAGGTGGACCGCGCGGTGCTCACCTTCAAGACGGCCGCGGAAGAGGCGGCGAGGCTGGGCGGCGAATCGATTCCGCTGGATTTGACCGAAGGCAACGAAGGCCGGTGGGGACTGGTGCAGCGGTTCCCGGTGGGGCCGGTGCTGGCGATTACTCCATTCAATTTTCCGCTCAACCTGGTTGCGCATAAAGCTGCGCCGGCCATGGCTGCGGGATGCCCGCTGCTGATCAAGCCGTCGCCGCAGACGCCGTTTACCGCGCTGGCGCTGGGCGAGGTGATTCTGAAAGCGGGATGGCCGGAGGAAGCGCTGGCCGTGATGCCGCTGGACGACGCGGAGGTGCGCTGGCTGGCGGAAAAGGAAGAGCGCATCAAGCTGCTGAGCTTTACCGGATCGGCAAAGGTGGGCTGGGAGCTGAAGGCGCACTCAGGCCGCAAGCGCGTGCTGCTGGAGCTGGGCGGCAATGCGGCGCTGATTGTGCACAACGACTGGCCCGAGTTGGACAGCGCTGCCGAGCGCACCGCGTACGCGGCGTTTGGTTACTCCGGGCAGTCGTGCATCAGCGTGCAGCGCGTGTTTGTGGCGCGCAGCATCTTCCAGACCTTCCTGTGGAAGGTGGTGGAAGCCGCGGCCAAGCTGGTGGCGGGCAATCCGGCCGATGAGACGACGGAGATTGGGCCGCTCATCCGCCTCAGCGATGCGGAGCGCATAGAAGCGTGGATCAAGGAAGCAGTGGAGAGCGGCGCTAAGGTGGTGACCGGCGGCGAGCGCAATGGCTCCGTGGTCACGCCCACGATCCTGACTGCGACCAAGCCGGGCATGAAGGTGCGCGACGAAGAGGTATTTGGGCCGGTCGTGCTGATTGAGCCGTATGACGATTTTGAGCAGGCGCTGGCAGACGTGAATCATTCGCGCTTCGGGCTGCAGGCAGGGCTGCTCACCCGCGACGCGGGCCGCATTCTGACTGCCTTTCGCGAAGTGGAGGTGGGCGCGCTCATCGTAGGCGACACGCCCGCGTGGCGGCTGGACTCGATGCCGTATGGCGGCGTGAAGGAGTCAGGACTTGGCCGCGAAGGAATCCGGTCGGCGATTGACGAGATGACCGAGCCGCGCATGCTGGTGATGACGGGTCTCGGCTAACACCGCTGCTGCATCCGCGCCATTGGTAAGCTTCTCCGGTCCATTCAAGAGAGACCAATGCGAAATGCATGCATCCTGCGCAACGGCAACCCGCGGCGCAACGCCAGAAATCAGAGGCTCCAACTTCAAGGCGGTTGTTACTTGCCCTTTGTCTTGGCTTTTTGAGCTGCCCAGCGCTTGCGCTGCGCCTCTGCGATACGCTTGCGCGCGTCGGCGCTCAGTACGCGCTTCTTCTTTGCCTTGGCGGGTGCTTTTGCTGCCTTGCCCTTGGCCGTGCCTGTTGTTCCCACGTTGGTCAGCAGCGCGCGCACCTGCGTGAGCCGTGCAATTTCCGAGTCGATCTGTGCAAGAATGTTGTCAATAGCCATATCAAAAAGAATAAATGAATCATCCGGTTTTAGACAAAAGCATGGAACTTTCTTTTTCCGCTTATGGATCGTTTGCGAGCTTCTGGACCTTCATGATATTCAGGCCTCTTCAATTTTCACTCCCTTCTCACGCAGCTTATAAGCGAGCTCCCACAACTTAGACGCGATAGCGCGAACGTTTTCCCTTCCCATTTTGCCTTGAATCGGAACCTTTAAGATTTCATCCGATAGCTGTTCCAGTGCGAAACGGTTATACGTCGCCTCAACTTCGCTCCGAAACTCCAGTTCATAGCCTGCCCTGACTTTTTCGTACCAGGGATCAAGTAGCATAAAGCGAGCCATCATCAAAGCGTGCAACTGATCGGCTGTTTTTGGTCCACCTTCAGAGATGTTCCCGCCGTAATAGAATTCGCACGCGAAGTCGAAATCCTTGTCTTTTTTTTCTATCAACTTCTTTGTTTGGGAACTACTCATTGCATCAATTTGTTCTCTCGTGTATTTCGGGGTAGGGGGAGGGCCCTGCGCTGTTATAAACCGGGCGGAAGTCCGACGAAATAGACCGGGCAGATCTCCGACACTGCGACTTTGGGCATGAGGACGTACAACGTCGTTATGCC
>JBAUCP010000083.1:0-3902 GCA_049677625.1 Occallatibacter sp.
GGGCACGAAAATGGGTGCCCCAGGTTCGGCGCGTATTTGCGCCTAACCTGGGAAAGTATGAACCCCAACAATCGTAATGTACGGATTTACGCTGCGAAAGACTTAGGCCTTCACAAACCGCATCGCCACCGAGTTCATGCAATACCTGAGCCCCGTCGGAGCCGGCCCATCGTTGAACACGTGGCCCAGGTGCCCGTCGCACAGCCGGCAGCTCACCGCCGTGCGCACCACCATCAGGCTTCCATCCACGCTATCGACCACATTCTCCTCCGCAATGGGCCGCCAGAAGCTCGGCCAGCCCGTGCCCGAGTCGAACTTGGCCTCGGAGCTGAACAGCGCCAGGTCGCAGCCGATGCAGCGAAAGATCCCATGCTCTTCGAGATTCCAGTAGGCGCCCGAAAACGCCCGCTCCGTATCCGCATGGCGCGTAACCCAATACGCATCCGTCGAGAGCATCTTTCTCCACTCGGCATCTGTCCGGATAACGCGAGGAACCGTAACCGTTCCTTCCCGCTCACCCGCATCGGAAAAATTGACGATCGTTACATTGGCCGGACCCTCGTCCGCAGCTAGCGGACGCGCCGCGGCCAGCGTCGCCCGCCGCAAACCCCAGAAGGCGCACGCGCTGACCGCGCAAGCCGAGCCAAAGATAAACGCCCGCCTGCCCACATCCCGCGTCTTCAATCCTCCGCCAGTCGCCGCAGATTCCGGAGCAGGATCAAGAATTGTGAAATTGTCGCCCATCGCCTGCCGCCGCGCAGAAATGCGCGCGCTCCAAAGATGAGACGGCCGGAAGACGAGGAAGGTTACGCGCACCCGATCAGAGCACGCCGCTCAATACCGGTCCCCAAACTCCGGATCCACCGGATTCTCGAACAGCGAGGCGTCCCGCGTCACGATCGTGAGCCCTGACGGCGTAACAAAATACCGCCGCTTGTCCTCCACCGGGTCGTATCCGATCACCGTCCCCTCCGGAATATGCACATCGCGGTCGATGATCGCGCGCCGGATGCGGCAATGGCGGCCGATGTTCACGTGCGAGAAGATGATGCTCGAGTCCACTTCGGAGTACGAGTTGACGCGCACATCCTGCGACAGCACGGAGTTCGAGACCGACGCGCCGGAGATGATGACGCCGGCCGTGATGATGGAATTGACGGCCATGCCCGACCGTCCCGGCTCGCCGAAGACAAACTTCGCCGGCGGATATTGCCGCACCCGCGTGCGCATCGGCCAGGTCTTGTCATACAGGTTGAAGATCGGCGAAACCGAGCACAGGTCGGTATTTGCTTCGTAGTAGGCATCGAGCGTGCCCACATCGCGCCAGTAGAGCGCCTGCTTCTTGTTCTCGTCCACAAAACTGTACGCCACCATCTTTTTCTTGCCCAGCATATTGGGCAGAATGTTGTGGCCAAAGTCGTGCTTCGAGTCCGGATCGTCCGCATCCGCAATCAGCGCCTTCAACAGCGTCTCGGTGTTGAAGATATAAATGCCCATGGAAGCATCCACGGCGTTCGGATTAAAAGGCGACCGGATGCTGGTTGACGCCGGCTTTTCCTGGAAGCCAATCACTTCACCGCTGTGCGCCACCTCAACCACTCCGAACCGCGAAACCTCATCGGGCGAAATCGGCAGCGTGGCCAGCGTCACCTCGGCATGAGTCTCGTTGTGGTGGGCCAGCATCCGGCTGTAATCCATCTTGTAGATGTGATCGCCGGAGAGAATGATCACGTGCTTGGGCTGCTCGCTGCCGATCGAGTAGATATTCTGATACACCGCATCGGCCGTACCCATATACCAGTTGGCGCCGGTCCGCTGCATGGGCGGCATCAGCTCGAAGAACTCGCCCAGCTCCTGGGCCACAATGCCCGTCCAGCCCTCGCGGATGTGGCGGTTCAGCGAGAGCGCCTTGTACTGGGTGAGCACGTACACCCGGCGCAGGCCGGAGTTGATGCAGTTGGAGAGCGTGATATCGATAATGCGGTAATGGCCGCCGAATGGCACCGCCGGCTTGGCCCGGTCCCGGGTAAGAGGAAACAGCCGTTCACCCGCGCCGCCAGCCAGCAGTACTCCAAGAGTGTCTTTCATATCCATGTGGACCCCCGCCCTAGCCCGCTTCGATTCTCCGGTCCGTTTGCTCAAGTGCCGCAATCCGGAACAGCATATTCTTTGGCGGCACTTTTCCACAAGCGTCACCGAACGCAGGAGAATACCACACCAAGTCAAGCTCGCGCCCGCCTCATCTGCTTCAATGATGTTGTATCTGGAGTAGTTGGCTATGCCGAAACCGCGCGCCCATGCGCAACGAGCCGCTCGCGGAGCAGCCACAAGCCGACGAAAAAGGCCCGGCGCACATCGCGCCAGGCCTCATGTCCCATGAAACTTCCTACCGCTTGATCTTCGTGAACTTGTACTCGAGTCCCACCGACACCGCAGCATTGATGTCCAACTGCGAGACCTTGGCGCCGTAGTTGGTGCCGTAGTGGGTCATCACCGCGTCAGGCGTAATGCGGAACACCCAGTGCCCTGAGCGGTTCAGGTCGAAGTGCCCGCCCATGATCACCGCCGGAGCAATCTGGTTATTGTAGAAAGCCACATAGCTTGCGCCCTGTCCAAGCAGGTCCTTATCGAAGTCCCCATAGACGCCGCCCACCAGCACGTGGGCAATCAACGCTCCGTGCTTGTTGTGCGGACCCAGCCATTCCGGGCCGCCGGTAAAGAAATACTCGCTGATGAACGGTCCCTTGATGTTGAGCGCGTTGGGTTGGCCTACGCCGCTGGTGCCCGCAAAGCCGCGCCCGCTGCCTTCAATGCCCCACCGCTTGGTGAGCCAGAACGAGCCCGAAAGGTCGAGCCCACCGAGGTTGGCGCCCTGGAGCACATTGGGGCCGGCCTTCACGTGCTGGTAAGCCGTGGACAGCGACACATCCCAGCGGTTGTCATAGCGCACGCTGGCCAGCGGGTCCACAGAGATATACGCCCCATTCGCTGCCGTCTGGGCGTCGGTCTGGGTGCTGGAACTCTGGCTGCTTGAACTCTGGTTGCTGGAGCTCGGGGTGCTGGAACTCTGGGCTTGCACGCTCGCGCCGGTCAGGCAGGCGAGAGCAATGGCGGCAACAATACAGGGAGAAAATCGTACGGAAAGACGCATCACCAACCAGCTTACAAGACCACACCAAGCAGCGACAACGCGCCTGCCGCCCAATTTGCGCGGCAACTGACCCCTGACCCCTGAAACCTGAGCCCTACTTTTTACGGTTCGCATCGTTCTATTGGACGGGCCCAGACCAGATACCGCACTGTCTTCAGCGTCTCTTCCAGGCCCATCGCGTCCGCAAACGCCCGTGACTCCGGCTCCAGCGCCGGGGCACCGTGGGTCCGCCACGCAATCGGCATCTGGCTGAAGATGAGCCCGGCCCGCTCCAGATGCCATGGGCTTGACACCACCTCCGCCGACTCCCACCCCCGCGCCTTCATCAGCCGCACCGCGTAACAGGCGTTCTGGATCGTGTCCCGCGCCTCGGGTTCCACCACCACGGCCGGCTCCGGAATCCCCTGCGCCTCTGCCGTCCGCGCCATCACCTGCGCTTCCACAAACCGGTTGCTCACCGCGCCGCCGGTAAAGACCAGGTGCTGCGCCACGCCGCGCTCATACTCGTGCACCGCCTCGGTCACCCGCGCCAGCTCAGTCGGCGTCGGATTCCCATCCGAATCCGCCGGATTGCCCAGCACCACAATGGCGTCAAAATGCGTCTGGTCAGTGTTTCCGCTGGGCGCCAGCCGCCGCGCCAGGTACCCCCAGGCAAAAAGCCCGGCCACGAGCACAACTCCGGCCAGAACCGCCCGCCCGCGCCATCCCAGCCGCCGCTTGCGTGCGCCAGCCGGCCGCCCGTGACCTGACC
>JBAUCP010000084.1:0-3102 GCA_049677625.1 Occallatibacter sp.
GCACACAGCCGTCCCAAATAGCGAAAAGCTCTGACGGTCTGTTTATCGGCCCGCGCCGCACGCGACTGTGACACACGCCACCGCGAATCGTATACTTGAATGGCTATTGTATTTGCGACATGCCGCAAGGCGCAGTCCGATGTCTGGATGATGCGCGCATGCTCAGTCCGGACCCTAGAAGTCCAGTCGTTGAGCCTCTGTTCGCCACCCACTCGTATCGACCCGCCCGCGCAATCCAAGCAACGGAGGCTTTACCCCAATGACGCCAAGCGTTTTGGAGCAGGCGCCTGCAGAAAAAGCAGGCTCAACCGCAAAATCAACCAAGTATGTGTATTCCTTCGGCGGCGGTAAAGCTGACGGCCACGGCAAGATGAAAGACGTGCTGGGCGGCAAAGGCGCCGGCCTGGCGGAGATGACGCTTGCCGGCCTGCCCGTGCCTCCCGGATTCACCATTCAGACCGAAGCCTGTCGTGAGTACATGCGGGGCAACATGAGCCCGCGGATCGATACCGAGATACTGGCCGCTCTGGAGCAGTTGCAAAAGCAGCAGGGACAGAAGCTGGGCGCGGGCGACAATCCCTTGCTGGTTTCGGTGCGCTCGGGCGCCAAGTTCTCCATGCCCGGCATGATGGACACCATCCTCAACCTCGGCCTCAATGACAAGGCCGTTGAAGCCCTGGCCAAGCGCAGCGGCAATCCCCGCTTCGCTTACGACTCCTATCGCCGCCTCATCCAGATGTTCGGCAGCGTGGTGCTCGACATTCCGAAGCGGAAGTTCGAGCACATCTTCGACGGCGTAAAGGCCGCCAAGAAAGTGAAGTTCGACTACGATCTCAGCGCCGACGCGCTCCAGCAGATCATTGCCGAGTACAAGAAGCTGGTGAAAAAAGAGACCGGCAAGGATTTTCCGCAGGACCCGCTCGACCAGCTCACCGAGGCCCGCAACGCCGTCTTCCGCAGTTGGCAAAACGACCGCGCCAAGACCTACCGCCGCATCAACCGCATCGATGACTGGCTGGGCACCGCGGTCAACGTGCAGGCCATGGTCTTCGGCAACCTGGGCGAAAACTCCGGTACCGGCGTAGGCTTCACGCGCAATCCCGCCACCGGCGAGCATGTCTTCTTCGGCGAGTACCTGATGAACGCGCAGGGCGAAGACGTGGTCTCCGGCGTGCGCACGCCCAACCCCATCAGCGAGCTCGAAAAGGCGATGCCCGAGTGCTACGAGCAGTTGAAGGACATCACGCGCAAGATGGAAAAGCACTACCGCGACATGCAGGACTTTGAGTTCACCATCCAGGATGGCAAACTCTACATGCTGCAGACGCGCAACGGCAAGCGCACCGGCCTGGCCGCGGTTCGCGTGGCCATCGACATGGTCAGCGAGGGCCTCATCACCAAGGAAGAGGCCATCTTCCGCGTCGAACCCAACCAGCTCTACGACTTCCTGGTTCCGCGCCTGGTGGAAAAGGGCGAGAAGATCGAAGTGCTCGCCACCGGCCTGCCGGCTTCTCCCGGCGCAGCCGTCGGCCAGATCGTCTTCTCGGCAGAAGATGCCGTGAAGCACCACGCCAACGGCTCCTTCAAGTCCATCGTCCTGGTCCGTGGCGAGACCACGCCTGAAGACATTGCCGGCATGGAAGTGGCGGACGGCATTCTCACCTCGCGCGGCGGCATGACCTCGCACGCCGCGGTGGTTACCCGCGGCATGGGCAAGTGCTGCGTGGCCGGCGCGGGCGACTGCGTAGTCGATGAAGCCAAGAAGGAGCTGCGCGTAAAGGGCCGCACCTACAAGCATGGCGACTACATCTCGCTCGACGGCACCACCGGCCGCGTCATCGAGGGCAAGCTCAAGACGCTCGACGCCCAGCCCGACGATCCCGACCTGGTGAAATACATGGCCTGGGCCGACGCGGTCCGCAGGCTCAACGTCCGCGCCAACGCCGACATTCCGCGCGACGCCAAGCTGGCCCGCCAGTTCGGCGCCGAAGGCATCGGCCTCTGCCGCACCGAGCACATGTTCTTTGCCGAAGACCGCATCGGCCACATGCGCGCCATGATCCTGGCCACCACGGAGAAGGACCGCCGCGCGGCTCTCAAAAAACTGCTGCCCATGCAGCGCGCCGACTTTGCCGGCCTCTTCAAGGCCATGGAGTCGCTGCCCGTCACCATCCGCCTGCTCGATCCGCCGCTCCATGAGTTCCTGCCCAAGCGCGAAGACCTGCTGGTGCAGATCGCGCGCCTCGAAGAGTCGAAGCCGCACTCACCCAAGCTCAAGGAGCTGCGTACCCTGCTGGCCCGCGTGGAAGAGCTGCACGAGATGAACCCCATGCTCGGCCTGCGCGGATGCCGCCTCGGCATCACCTTCCCTGAGATCACCGAGATGCAGGCTCAGGCCATCATCGAAGCCGCGGTTCAGGTCAAGAGCAAGGGCGGCGATCCGCACGTCGAGATCATGATTCCGCTCATCGGCTCCATCGAGGAGATGCGCAACCAGACCGCCATCGTGCGCCGCGTCGCCGAAGAGGTCTTCAAGGCCAAGGGTTCCAAGGTCGACTACATGGTGGGCACCATGATCGAGCTGCCGCGCGCCGCGCTCACCGCCGATCAGATCGCCGAAGAGGCTGAGTTCTTCAGCTTCGGAACCAACGACCTGACCCAGACCACCTTCGGCATCTCGCGCGACGACATCAACAACTTCCTGCCCGCCTATCTCAAAGCCGGAATCTTCAAGCAGGACCCCTTCGCCACGCTCGATCAGGCAGGCGTAGGCCAACTGGTGCAGATGGCTACAATCAAGGGTCGCGGCACGCGCGCCAAGCTCAAGCTCGGCATCTGCGGCGAGCACGGCGGCGATCCCGAGTCCGTCAAGTTCTGCCACCGGATCGGCCTCAACTACGTCTCCTGCTCGCCCTTCCGTCTGCTCACGGCAAGACTCGCCGCAGCGCAGGCCGCACTCGAAGAGAAGCAGGGCGAAGTCCACCACGGCTCCAAGTAGGAGCAACCCTCACCCAAGCACCGGGTGAGAGCAAGAATATAGGGTGCCCCACCTTCGCCGACGCGCGTACTTTGCGCATCGGTTAAGGTGGGATATCTATAATC
>JBAUCP010000085.1:0-5670 GCA_049677625.1 Occallatibacter sp.
GGACGAAGCCGTGCGGCGGGAATCGGATGCCGACTCAAGCTGGCCGATCACTTTGTAAAGAGCACCGATCTGGAAACTGAGGTCCGGCATTCCAAAACCCTCTGGCTCCATAGTGGCCAGGGGGAATGCGGCGTTTCATAAAAGGGGCGAAAAAAACGGGGCGATGGGACGGGCGCGGGACCTGGCCTGGTTCAAGTTGCGGGCAAATAGGGATTTGAGGTTGTTTACTGCTGCAGGACCACCTGGTCGCCTTCCTTAAGGCCGCTGACTATCTCAGTCACCGAGCCGTTCGACAGGCCGACTTTCACGGGTACCTTGCGCGTGCCGTCTTTCTGGCCGCGGTCTGGGACCGCAACGGAGGCATTTTTCTGGTTGTCGTAAGTGACGGCGTTTTCGGGTACGGTGAGCACGCCTTTGTGCTCGCTGAGCAGGATCTCGGCGTTGGCGGTCATGTTGGCTTTCAGCTCGCCCCCGGGGTTGTTGATGGAGACGCGCACCTCGAAGGTAGTCACGTTGTCTTTTTCCACGCCCATCGGCGCGATCTTGGTGACTTTGCCATAGAAGGGGCGGTCGCGAAAGCTCTCCACCTTGATGCGCGCCGGCTGGCCGAGGTAGACGTGCGCAATGTCGGCTTCATCGACCTTTCCCTGCACATAGACCTCGGTGGTGTCGCCTTCGGTCATGACCAGCGTGGCGGTTGAGCCCAGCACCAGGATGGAGCTGACGGCGTCGCCGATCTCCACATCGCGGGAGAGGATCACGCCGTCCATGGGCGCGACGATGGTGGTGTAAGAGAGCTGCTCCTCGAGCTGGTTGAGCGTGGCCTGGCTCTCGAGGACCTGGGCGCGCGCCTGCTTGAGCTTGGCCGTATCGACGGCAACCTGGGCCTGCGCCGAGTTGCGGCGGGTGAGCGCGGCCAGGTAGTCGCGATCGGCGTCGTCGAGCGCCTGGCGGCTGACGATGCCTTCCTGCTGCATCTCCGCATTGCGATCGAGTGTGGCCTTGTACATGGGCAGGTCGGGAGCGGCGGCGTTCACCTTGTCCTGCTCGATGTTGGCCTCATACGTGGCCACGTTGGCCTGGGCAGAGGCCAGTTGCGCGCGCTGTGCGTCCACCTGGGCGCGAATCTCCTGCTGGTCGAGCTGAGCCAACTGCTGGCCCTTGGTTACGCGGTTGTTGATGTCGACGAAGAGCTGCTCCACAATGCCCGAGGCCTTGCTTTTGACTTCCACCTTGGTGATGGGCTGGATTTTGCCGGTGGCGACGACCGACTGCGCCACATCGCCGCGCGTGACCTTGGCCAGCCGGTTGGGATCGATGGATGAGCCTTTGGCCATGCGGACCAGGCCGAAGCCCGACAGCAGCACGACGGCTGCAATTCCCAGGCTCAGCCAGATCCAGAATCGTTTGTTCCTTCGCGACGCGGCCACAACAACCCTCCGAGCTTGTTTGAAGAAATCGTGAATTTCCGGGGCAGATTGAGGGATAAGTCGGCCGGTAAATTAACCGGTAAGGTGAGGACTAATCCTAGAGACGCCCCGCGCAGGCTTGTGTCACCGTGCTGCTCGGACTGTACGCAGCCCGACGCCCTCCGGTTCCGGGCACAGGAGAGAAATCCGGAACTGGCGAAGCAATTTGCGCGTAGTTAACTATCGGGCGCAACAGTCAGACGTCCAACCAGACATCCAGGAACTATGCAGACCTTCTCAGACACGCTCGGCCAGGTCTTCCGCGCCATCATGGCCAACAAGCTACGCAGCTTTTTGACCATGTTCGGCATTGCGTGGGGCGTGGGATCGCTGCTGGTGCTGGTCGGGCTGGGCGAGGGCTTCCGGTCAGGCCAGCACCGGCAACTGGCTTCCTTTGGCAACGACGTGGTGATGATGTGGGACGGCACGGTTCCGGCGCTGGCCAACCAGCATACGGGCATGCGGCCCTATCAGTTGACGCCGGGAGACGAGGCCGATATCCGCGCGCTGCCGCAGGTGAGAGCAGCGACGGGCTATCTGGACCGCAACGATCTTTACCAGGTGAGCGCTTATTCGAATACCTCAGGCGATGTGATGGGCGTGGAGCCGAATTATGCCGCGGTACGTTTTGTGCCGCTAGTGGAGGGACGGTTCATCAACGACGACGACCAGGTGAACCGGCGGCGCGTGGTGGTGTTGGGATCGAAGAGCGCCACGCTGCTGTTTCCCGGCCGGCCGATGGTCGGCGAGAGCATCACCATCAACGACACGGCGTTTACGGTGGTGGGCCGCGTGGGACCCGTCAACCACGGCAACAACGACAGCGACAACCAGAAGCTTTACATTCCGCTGACGACCATGCAAGAGCTGTACGCGATGAAGGGCGACAACATTGCGCGCGACGCGCTGACCTCGATTCAGTATCAGCCGACCATCAAGGGCGATGCCACGGCTGCGGTGGTTGCGGTGCACCAGGTGATCGGTGAGCGGCACGGCTTCGACCCCGCGCTGAAGGACGCCTTCAATGAGTGGGACACGGTCCAGGAAGGGAAGATGGTGGGCGCGATCTTCAGCGCCATGGATATTTTCCTGGGCGGCGTGGGCATTGTGACGCTGGGACTGGGCGCGGTGGGCATCATCAACATCATGCTGGTCTCAGTGACGGAGAGAACCCGCGAGATCGGACTGCTGAAGGCGATTGGCGCCACCAGGAGCAGCATTCTGGCGCAGTTTTTCTGGGAGGGCCTGTTGCTCACCGGCATCAGCGGGCTGATTGGCATTGCGGTTTCGGCCGGGTTCATGGGGCTTCTGCAGGTGTTGCTGACGGGCAAGATGCCGGGCTGGGACCCGCCGCGGCTGGTGCCGTGGTCCGCGGCGCTGGCGCTGGGAACGCTGCTGGTGAGCGGCGTGGCGGCGGGGCTCTATCCGGCGAGCAAGGCGGCGCAGCTTGATCCGATTGAGGCGCTGAGGCGCGAATAGGAGCGGCCGATGCTGAAAGACATTCTGGGTCAGGCCTGGGAGGCGATGGTCTACAACCGCCGCCGTACGGCTATCACCATGATCGGCATGGCGTGGGGCATTGCCACGGTGGTGCTGCTGCTCGCTTACGGCGCGGGATTCAGCCGGGCGATTGAGGCCATCTTTGCGCAGTGGGGAACGAATGTGATCGGCACGTTTCCGGGGCGCACCAGCCAGCAGGCCGGCGGCGACAAAGCGGGCGTGCAGGTGCGCTTTACGCTCGACGATGTGGACCGCCTTTCGAACAGCGTTCCCGGCGTGTTTCATATTTCGCCGGTGGTGTGGAAGGACGTGACCGTGCAGAACGATCTGCACACCTACACCTGGACGGCGAATGGCGTGCGGCCCGTCTTCCAGGACATCTGGAAGCTGGACACGGACGCAGGAAGATTCTTCAACGGCCAGGAGGACGAGCAGCGCGCGCATGTGTGCGTGATCGGTTCTGAGGCCAAGACGAAGCTGTTCTCCGGCGAGTGGGCGCTGGGCCAGAACATCCGGCTCAATGGCGTGATCTTTACGGTGATCGGCGTGATGAGCCCCAAGATGCAGGAGGGCGACGGCGACGACCGCAACCGGCAGATTTATGTGCCGTTCAACACTATGAGCGACCTGGCGGACACGCAGTACCTGAGCGGCGTCTGGTTCAACTATCACGGCGATCACGAGCTGATTGAGAAGAGCTTGCGTGAGACGATGGGCGCCGCGCATCACTTCCGGTCGTCGGATCACAACGCCATCTTTGTGGCCAACCTGATGACGCAGCTTGCGCAGTTCCACATACTGTCAATTGCGCTCGAGGTGCTGCTCTCCATGGTGGGCTCGCTCACACTGGGCATTGCAGGCATCGGGCTGATGAACATCATGCTGGTGGCCGTGCAGCAGCGGACGCGCGAGATTGGCGTGGAAAAGGCGCTGGGCGCGCGGCGCCATCACATCCTGCTGCAGTTTCTCGCCGAGGCGCTGGCCATCACCGGCGTGGGCGGCGTGCTGGGCATTTCGCTCGCTTATCTCATCTCCGCAGCGGTAGGACGCATCACGTTTTACAGCGCGCTGGCCAAGAACGCAAGCGACGCCGACATCCGGCTGATCATCTCGCCCGGCACGGTGATTGTGGCCACGGTGATTCTGGTGGTTACCGGCCTGGTGAGCGGGATGATTCCGGCAATCCGCGCCGCGAATCTCGATCCGATTGAAGCTCTGCGGTACGAGTAGCGCGTTCCAAGAGTCGGTCTAATATCTCCGCTTTGGGGTAGGCCAGAGCTTTAGCTCTGGTTTTGCGAGTGAAAGAATATGACTTTTTCTGTCCGGCGGCGCCCAAAGCGCGCCGCCGGACAGAAAAGATTGGTTTAGGACAACTATTGTCAGGGCTGAAGCCCTGACCTACCAGTTTTTCGACACCCTCTAAGGTTTTGCCGCGCTCATTCTCGCGCGCATCCGTTCCTCCGCATCCGTAGGCCAGTACTTGCAGTTGAGCCGGATGAAGACGGAGGAGTACGGAACGGTGAGATTCGTCTTGAGCACCAGCACATGGAACGTCTGCCCGGACTCGCCCATCTCCGCGATCAGCTTGTCGTGCAACTGGGGTTGCACCGTATAGCCGCGCAAAACGTCGGCGATCTGTTTCCGGTAATCGGAGGCGCCGGGCGCATCCTGATCGGGGACGAACGGCAGCTCGGCGTCCATGAATATCTCAGGCCGGACGTGGATGGAGCTGTTGACCTGTTGGAGCACATAGCGGACGACGTCGACCTGATCCGCGTTGGTCTCGATGGTCTCCATGCCGGGCGAGACCTGCAGCGGGTAGGCGGAATCGGCGATGAGAATCCAGTTGCGGTGGCCGAGCAACGGGAGACGCTCAGCGAGCGTGGCTTTCCAGCCGGACTGTTCGGGTGGGGCGGCTTGCGCAGCTACGGCGAAAATCAGAATGCTGACAATAAGGATGGCTCTGCGCATCAAAGTAACTCCTCGACGCAATGGTCGGGAGAAGTATATCGCCCTGGCATCGAGCCCCGGTTTCGAGCGCGGATTCAACCGATCAGGCGGGCCATCCATGCGGCCAGCGCCTGCTGGTCGCTGTCGCCGGCGGCGTGTGCGGCCTGCACGTTGCGGCGATCCTGCTCCGGCCGGTTCTGGCTGATCTTGAATTTGCCCTCGATGCGCGCGATGGGAATGCGGAAGCCCATGATGCCGGCGAGCATGGTGCGGCGGAAGCCTTCGGGCAGGCCGTGCCACTGGTCCAGGTAGGCAGGCTCATTGGCTGCGATAAGGCTTTCGAGCAGTGCCTCCTTGCCGGCATCATCTTCAACAAGCGTGAGGGTTCCGTAGGCGTGGATGGCGACATAATTCCACGTGGGGACTGAAAGCTCTTCTGCGTAGAGCGATGGCGAGACGTAGCTGTGCGGGCCGGGAAAGACGACCAGCGTTTCGCAGCCGGCGAGCGTTTCCCAATGGCGATTGGCGCGCGCGAAGTGGCCTTCGAGCAGGCCGTGCGGGCCTTCGTCTTTCACGACCAGCGGCAGATGCGTGGCCTGCGGGTCGCTATCAGATTGTGAGCCGAAGAGGATGGCGAAGGAGTAGGCGCGCATGGCCTCGATGAGGAGTGCGCGATCTTGCACCTGGTTGAATTTGGGTGTGTACATGTCTCCGGCTCGATTCGATGAAACTTATTTCTCTGGGGCTAGAC
>JBAUCP010000086.1:0-3020 GCA_049677625.1 Occallatibacter sp.
GGTGCGTTCCTATTGATTCTCTATGCTTTCGCCGATACTATTTCGTCTACCGTCGACTTGATCCTGTCAAATTTGGCTGATGGAATTTTGGCGAGGCATACCTCATGGCAGGCATCAAAATCCCCTCAAAAAATGCAACGGGGCCGATGATCATTCGCCATCAACTTAGATGGCTTGTGTTCATCGGTGCTTGCGGCCTGCTCATCTTTGCCGGGGTTTCTTTCACTGCGCTTTTGCAAATCCGGGTAAACGGTCCACTCTACAGAACGATCGCACTGAGCAATGACCTCATAGCCGATTACGTACCTCCTTCAGAGAGCCTGCTGGAGCCCGCTCTCATCTGCGCCAAGCTTGCCGACGCGCCCGATCGGCAATCGCGCCAGCTTTACGAGCAGAAACTCAAAGCTTTCCAACGCGACTACGATTCCACATATACCAGCTACATGGCGCGCGTTCCTGAAGGGACGCTGAAAACGATGATGCGCGGCGAGGCTCATGAAACCGCGCAGGCGTACTTCAGACTTGCAGACCAGCTCACCCTGCTTGTCAACCAGAACCGCGTGGACGAGGCTCGCGCCCTGCTGGCTTCAACCATGAATCCCCTGTATGACCGGCACGCTGCGGCTGTGGATCAAATTGTGATTCGCTCCAACGAGGAGGCTCGCGCCACCGAGGCGTTGGCCGCCCGCTCGGTTCATATCTATACGGTCGCGATGGCGGCAATCGGACTTCTTATTTTGATTGCAGGATGCGCGTTATCGTGGGCCATCGCGCTGGGAGTCTCCGCTCAGGCCGACAAGCTGATCGAGTCGGAAGAATCGCTTCGCGACAGCGAAGAGCTATACCGTTCGACCTTCGATCAGGCTGCGGTCGGGATCATTCATGTCTCATTCGAGGGCCGGATTCTGCGATGCAATCCACGTTTTACCGAGATCATTGGCTACCCCGCGGAGGAGATTCTCGGCAGAAGCGTCCAGCAGTTCACCCCCCCGGAGTATCGCCCTGAAAGCGCGGAGTTGCTCCAGCAGTTGGTAACAGGCGCGGCAAGCGCTTCCGGCCTGGAGAAACCATATCTCCGCAAAGATGGCTCACTGACCTGGGTAAAGCTGACATCTTCAGTCCAACGCAACGCCAGCGGAAAAGCCCTTCACCTTGTGACCTTCATGGAGGACATCAATACACGCAAAGCAGCGGAGAAGCATCTGGCTGCGGCAACCAGTGCGCTGCAAACCAGCGAGGCGCGCTACCGCACCGTGTATCAGACAAGCATGGATGCTTTCAGTATCAGCAACCTTGCCGACGGCACATACGCTGAGGTCAACCAGGCGTTCCTCGATCTGGTGGGATTCCAGCGCGAAGAAGTTATCGGGCAAACCTCAAGGCAACTGGGCATCTGGGCAGACTTGAAAGATCGCGAGAACATCGTTCAAATATTGCGCCAGAACTCGATTTTCCGGGATGAGAAAATCCGCCTCAGGAACAAGAGCGGCGAAATATTCTGGGTGCTCCTGTCGGCCTCGGTGATCGAGATCGAGGGCGTGGAATACATGTTTTGCGCGATTCGGGATATCTCCGATGCAAAGGCCGCAGAGGATGAGATCAGATATCTTGCTTTCTACGATCGCGTAACCCAGATCCCCAACCGCCGCCTGCTTTTGGACCGGTTGCTGCAAGCCCTGTCCGGCGACTCGCGAAGCAGCCGAAAGAAGGCCTTGCTGTTCGTCGATCTGGATGATTTCAAGACATTGAACGAAACACTCGGCCATGAGATAGGCGACCTTCTTTTGCAGGAAGCCGCGCGGCGTCTCACCGCCTGCGTTCATGAAGCTGACACCGTGGCTCGTTTCGGCGCGGATGAGTTTGTGGTGATGCTCGAAGACCTGAGCGAAATTCCGGAGGAAGCAGCAGATGAGGCCGGGGAGGTCGGCGAGAAGATCCTGGCTGCTGTTTCCCAACCGTACCTCCTGGAAGCCCACGAATGCCACAGCGCCGCCAGCATCGGAATCACGGTGTTGGGAGAAAAGCGCGAAAGCCCGCATGAAGTGTTAAAACAGGCCGACATTGCCATGTCTCAGGCCAAGGCCGCGGGCGGTAACACCGTACGCTTTTTCGCACCGGCCTTGCAGGCCGCCGTGGACGCCCGGGCAGCCATGAAAGAGGCTCTCAGCCAGGCAATACTTGCTCATCAATTCGAGCTCTACTATCAGCCTCAAGTGGATTCCACCGGCTTGATTGGCGCCGAGGCCCTCATTCGTTGGAAGCACCCGGTCCGCGGCGTGGTGCTACCGAACGATTTCATCCCTTTGGCTGAAGAAACCGGGCTGATTCTGCCGCTGGGAGATTGGACTCTGGAAACGGCATGCATGCAGATTGCGTCGTGGGCAGATCGGAATGTATTGGCCAATATCCAGATCGCGGTGAATATCTCTGCACGGCAGTTTAGCCAGCCCGGTTTCGTTGAACGTGTCCTGGCCACCCTCGCTCGCACCGGAGCCAATCCAAGAAATCTCACGCTGGAGCTTACCGAGAGCATGTTGGCGAACAACATGGAGGACGTCCTGGCAAAGATCGCAGTGCTCAAGTCGCATGGGTTGAGCTTTGCCCTGGACGACTTCGGTACCGGCTATTCCTCCCTGTCCTACTTGAAGCGCCTGCCTTTCGACCAACTGAAGATCGACCGTTGTTTCGTCAAAGACATTCTTGAGGACGTTGCCAGCGCGGCCATTGCGCAATCCATCATTTCCCTGGGGCGGACGATGGGTTTATCGGTGATCGCCGAGGGTGTTGAAACCGAAGAGCAGCGGAAGTTTCTGGCCGGTCTTGGCACACATTCGTTTCAGGGCTACCTGTTTAGCCGCCCGTTGGTTCTTGAGGAATTCGAGCGGGTATGGTTGAACTCAGCCGTAGGCGCGCCCCCGCTTCATGCGCCGTGAGCGCGAGGGTTATATCTGGAACCGTGCCGATCCAAGATCGCAGAGCCGTTTCATCATGAAGCTGGAGGTGTAGGGGTATCACAGAAC
>JBAUCP010000087.1:0-5138 GCA_049677625.1 Occallatibacter sp.
TCGCAGCTCCAATCGGAGTTTTCAACAATTCAAATAGTTCACAAAAACCACAAAATTGTGTATTCTGTGATTTCGGAGCTTGCAGGATGCGAGGCCGAGACGAGGGGGAAATATGATCCGCAAAACACGCCTTTATACACCCGGACCCACCCCGCTGCTGCCGGCGGCCCAGTTTGCCATGGCGGCTGCCGACATCCATCACCGCACGCCCGAGTTTCGCGCGCTGTTCCTGAAAGTGCTGGCGCAGTTGAAGATATTCGTCGGCACAAAGAACGACGTGCTGCTGCTGTCGAGTTCCGGCACGGGCGCGATGGAGGCCGCGGTCACCAACCTGACCTCGCCCGGCGACAAGGTGCTGGTGCTGACGGCGGGCAAGTTCGGCGAGCGCTGGACGGGGTTGGTGAAGGCCTTCCACTGCGAGCCGGACGTGGTGACGGCGCCTTACGGGCAGACCTTCGATCTGGCGCAGGTGCGCGCGGCGCTGAAGCCGGAGCATAAGGCCGTTTTTGTGCAGGCCACGGAGACCTCGACCGCAGTGCGGCACGACATTGAGGCGATTGCGAAGCTGACTAAAGAGGCTGGCAGCAAGGCGCTGCTGGTTGTAGACGGGATCACCGGCCTGGGCACCACCCACTTCGACGTGGACGGCTGGGGTATCGACGTGCTGATCGGCGGCTCGCAGAAGGCGGTGATGATTCCGCCGGGGCTGGCTTACCTGAGCGTGAGCGAGCGGGCGTGGGCGGCGATGGAGACCTCGAAGAATCCGCGCTACTACTTTGACCTGCGTAAAGAGCGGAAGAACGCCGTGAAGGGCGAGAGCGCGTACACGCCGGCCGTGGCGCTGGTGGCCGGGCTGGGCGCGGCGCTCGACTACATTGCCGGGCAGGCGGGCGGCGATCTTGAAAAAGGCCGCATTGCGCTGGTGAACAATGCGCAGGTGAACGCAGCGGCCACTCGTGCGGGCCTGGTGGCGCTGGGCTTTACGCTGTTTGCGCCCACGGCTCCGGCGGCGGCGGCCACGGCCGTAGCGGTGCCGGAGGGGATGGACTCGGGCGCGGTGGTGAAGGCGCTCAAGACGCGGTTCGCGCTGGTGACGGCCAACGGGCAGGGCGAGATGCAGGGCAAGATCTTTCGCGTGGCGCACCTGGGATTTTTCGACTACCTCGACACCGTGGCTTTGCTTGCCGCCATGGAGCACATTGCCAAGGACACGCTGGGTCTGCCGGTGGCGTATGGGCAGGCGGTGGAAGCGGCGCAGGCGGTCTACGCGGCGGCTTCCAGCTCCTAGCTTTTTTGCGGGCGGGTTGAGATTCGTGGTTTCCCAGGTCTGAAAATCCAGACCTGGGGCACCCGGTGTCATGGGCGATTGGGATTTGTGGTTTCCCATCCTTGCGCCACAAAGAAGGCGCAAGGATGGGGCACCCGGCTCCTAGCTTTTTTGCGGGCGGGTTGAGATTCGTGGTTTCCCAGGTCTGAAAGTCCAGACCTGGGGCACCCGGTGTCATGGGCGATTGGGATTTGTGGTTTCCCACCCTTGCGCCACAAAGAAGGCGCAAGGATGGGGCACCCGGCATCCGGCTTTTAGCTGAGGGCTGAGAGCTGAGGGCCGAGAGCTAGAGGCTAGAAGCTAGAAGCTAGGAGCTGTTTTTCCATGTCTGAACTGAGTTTTGGGGAAAAGCTGATCATTGCGCGCAAGCAGCTTGACCTCTATCAATACGAGATGGCGGAGCGGCTGGGGGTTCATGCCAACTCGCTCACCAAGTACGAGCGCGGCGAAGGCAAGCCGCACGCCGCCGTGGTGCGGATGTTCGACCTGCTGTGCGAGAGTGAAGGCATTCGTTTCGATGAATACGAGAGTGGGCAAAAAGACAAGGGGAAGGCGATGAAGATCGTTTTGGCGGAGAAGGTTTCTCCGGCGACGCTGGCCGTTTTTGCAGCCGAGCCCGGTTGGGATGTGAAGACCCACGACCAGTTGACCGATGGATTGCCCGCGGCGCTCGCAGAAGCGGATGCACTGGTGGTTCGCAGCGCCGTGCAGGTGGACGATGCGCTTCTGGAGCACGCGCCCAAGCTGCGTGTGATTGGCCGCGCCGGGGTGGGCGTGGACAACATCGATGCCGATGCGGCCACGCGCCGAGGCATTGTGGTGATGAACACGCCGGGTGCAAACGCCGTGGCCGTGGCCGAGCTCACCCTGGGGCTGATGATCGCGCTGGCGCGCAAGATTCCCGCCGCGACGAATACGATGCACGCGGGCAAGTGGGAGAAGAAGAATCTGCAGGGCTCGGAGCTGCGCGGAAAAACCTTCGGCATTCTGGGGCTGGGCCGCATCGGGCTGGAAGTTGCCAAGCGCGCGCGCGGCTTCGGTCTCGAACTCATTGGCAGCGACCCGTTTGTTTCGGCGGCCGTGGCGCGCGAGGCGGGCATCCGCCTGGTGACGCTCGATGAGCTCATCGCGGGCTCGGACTACCTGACGCTGCATGTGGGCCTCACGCCGCAGACCAACGGCGTGATCAACGCCAAGACGCTGGCCGCGATGAAGAAGGGCGTACGGATTATCAACTGCGCGCGCGGCGAGCTGGTAGACGATGCGGCGCTGGTTGCGGCGCTCAAGAGCGGTCACGTGGGCGGGGCGGCGCTCGACGTCTTCGCGCATGAGCCGCTGAAGGACTCGCCTTACTTCGGCCTGGACAACGTGATCCTCTCGCCGCACATTGCCGGCTCGACGGCCGAGGCGCAGGAGGCCGTGGGGATCCAGATCGCCATGCAGGTGCGCGAGTACCTGAAGCTGGGCGTGGTGCAGAATGCGGTGAATCTGACCTCGCTAAGCCACGAGGAGTACTTGCAGCTCGCGCCTTACATCGATCTTGCGGGAAGACTCGGCGCGTTTCTTGCGCAGGCGGGCAAGAGCGGCATCGAGGCCATCAACCTGATCTACGGCGGCACGCTGGTGGAAGTGAAGACTGAGCTGATTCGCAACGCGGCCATCGCCGGGCTGCTGCAAGGCTCGGAAAATGTGAACCGCATCAATGCCGCAGCCATTGCGCAGGAGCGCGGCATTCGCGTCCATGAAGAAAAGCAGGAGAGCCATCGTGGCCGCGCGGCCACCGTGCTCACCGTGGAGCTGCACTCGGCCGCCGGCACCAGCCGCGCCAGCGGAACCGTGATTCACGGCGAACAGCCGCGGCTGCTCGAGTTCGACGGCATCGATATCGAGACGCCGCTCGAAGGCAGTTTGCTGGTCTGCCGCAACCTGGACGTGCCGGGCGTGATTGGCAAGATTGGAACCATCCTGGGCCAGCAGGGCGTGAACATTGCCAACTTTGCGCTGGGCCGCGAGCGCTCCGGCCAAAAGCCGGTGAAGGCGCTGGCCGTGGTGCAGGTGGATGAGCCGGTTTCAGCGCGCGTGCTGGAAGCGCTCAAGCCGGTAGAGGCGCTGCTGGAGGCGACGCCGGTTACGCTTCCCGAGGCTGGATTCTGAGCTTATTGACGCGAGCCGGCAAAAAAAAACTTGTCAGCCTGACTCATCAGCCCATCAGGCCTTTGTGCCCCAGCCAGCAGCGCAGATACGAGATCTGGCCCCCATGATAGGTCTCATGAATCGCCAGGAAATTCACGATGCCGCTGATCTTGCCGTCCGCGCTGGGCGGACCTTGAGTGACCGGCTTGGCGAGGGCGTCTCCGCTGACGTTTTCGAGAGCGTCGTTGAGGACGCTCGTCGATTCGCGCCAAGTGTCCAGGAGTGACTCGGGCTGGGGGTAAGCCGAGTCGTCCTGCAGCTTGACGCCGCGCCCGAAAAGATCGAGTGCGGGCTGCGGCCATTCGACGCCGATGTAATGGAGAAGCCGGCCGCGGGTCCAAGCCATGTGGCCCACGATCCACCCGATGTGATTCATATTGGCGGCTGGACGGCGCAGCCATTCCTCGGGCGAGAGATCCTTAACCGAGTTTTCAAGAAACTGCGAGTTGAAGCGATAATTCTCAGCAGCGGCTGCGATCACTGCGGGAACCGGCATGGAACCCCCTTCCTGCGATTTCAAAGTGCGAATCGAGTATCTCACCGAATATGCGGCAGCCTGAGCGCCGGCGCAGATCGGCCGCGTAGATTCTTTCCGCAAAGGAAACGGCGCCCCGCACGGCGCCGCGCCTGTTTTCCTGAATTCGAAATTTATGCCCGGCTGAGATACGCCCCTTCGCTGGTGTCCACGCGGATCTTTTCGCCTTCGTTAATGAACGGAGGGACCTGGACGACCAGGCCGGTTTCAGTCTTGGCCGGCTTGGTTACGCTTGAGGCCGTGGCCGACTTGAGTCCAGGCTCGGTTTCGACCACAGTGAGCTCGACTGCGGCGGGCAGATCGATGCCGACGGCCTGGCCGTCGTGGTAGCTGACCTTGATCTGGAGATTGGGTATCAGATACTCGACTGCATCGCCGAGCGTGGAGCCCTTGAGCACGGTCTGCTCGTAGTCGACTGGATTCATGAAGTAGTAGTCGTCGCCGTCGCTATAGAGGAACTCCATCGCGACCTCGTCCACAACCACTTTTTCGATTGCGTCAGCGGAGCGGAAGCGGTGCTCGAACATGGCGCCGGACTTGAGGTTGCGCAGTTTGGCCTGGATGAAGGCGCGCAGGTTGCCGGGGGTGCGGTGCTCGACCTTGAATACCAGGTGGAGCTGGTCGTTGTGCTTGATGATCATGCCCGGACGCATTTGAGTGGCGGGAATCGCCATAAAATTGGAATCTCCTAGGTCGGCTTGCGCGCAATGCGCAAAGGATTCTGATCCGCAGCGTCGTTACCACTCGCGCGGCGCGGGAAAGAGCAGGGAACGCGTTTCCCGGCGAGCATTCAGGCGCGCAGTGCGGACCATGCTGCGGTGATGGGTAAGATGCTGCAGTCCATCTTTCATTGTAGCCCAGGAAGGAGCATGGAGCAGGCATGGAGCGCAGGCCCGGCGGCAAGCTATGCTTGCAGGCGGACCGGCCGGGCACTCGCAGATTGGCCCAAAGTAATCTGCACGAACTAGGTTTTTGTTGATCGCGCCCTTAGAATCGCTAGGGAACGCTCTCCACGCTTCCGGGAGCACCGTAGGCCGATTCGCAGTATCGATCGCCTGATCGTAAAAGGAGTTCCTCATGAAG
>JBAUCP010000088.1:0-12992 GCA_049677625.1 Occallatibacter sp.
GCCCGGCTGTGCCTGAATCCGGACGGAGTGACCAGGAACGGCAATTCCGGGTTACCGCAGTGGTTCCGGAACGGCGCAGCGGGGCGAAAACGGGACTAAAGTGAAGGTATGACGGTGCGGCATTCCCCCGGTCTTGTTCTCCACCAGGCTTGGCGCGTCCTGGCGCTGCTGCTTTCGCTGCGGATGGCCGCGCTGCCGCTGGCCGCGCAGGATGCGAAGGGCACGGGCGATCCCGCAGCGCATTCGGCCAAGTCCACGGTCACCCACAAGAACATAACCGCGAAGCATACGGCCGCGAGTCCGCATCACCGCCGGTCGACGAGAAGAACCTTGAGCCGTGCGGCAAGGACTGCGCGTACAGCGCGCATCCGACAGGCGTTTGTTGCGTCCACTGAGCTGCGGCCCATGGCGCAGCAGCTTGCCCTGCTGCGCACACCCGAGGCCTATGCAGGCGTGACGGCTTACGCGCACTCGCACACCGGCGAGGCGGCTGGGGCGGCTTATCTGGCGCTCGGCCACGCCTATCTGCTCGACAAGCGCTATCCCGAAGCAATCTCGAGCTTTTTCCAGGCGCGGCGAGACGGCGGGGAGCTGGCTGACTACGCCGACTTTCTGGCCTCTGAGGCCAGCCACGAAGCCGGCGACGACGCAGCCGCCGAAAAGCTGCTGCACGGCTTTGCCGCGCGCTACCCGGACAGCATCTTCGACGATGAGGCTCCCGAACTCGAAGCCACGGTATTGCTGGCGCTGAACAATCCAACCGGTGCGCGCGAGGCGCTGGCCTCGGCTGCGGATACAGTCGCCGCGGACCGTCCCGGCTACCAGCTCGCCGAGGGCCAGGTGGAACTGGCGCTGGGCCAGGTGGTTGCGGCCGGCCAAGTCTTCAAGAAACTACTGCTCGATCATCCGCTCAGCGCTGAGGCGCAGACCGCGCGCACACGGCTCACACAGACCGGCGCCGAGTCCACGCTCACCGTCGCCGACCTGCGCACGCTGGGCGATGCCTACTACAACGCCGGCCGCTATAGCGAGGCCGAGGAGCAGTACCGCACGCTGGCGCACGCAACGGAACTGAGCGCGCAGGACCGCGAGGGCTTCGCAGTGGCCGAAGCTGCCTGCGCGTACAAGCTCAAGCGGCTTACCACGTCGGAGGCCGAGGCGCTGCCCGACAGCAGCGACGAAAACGGCGCGCGCCGCCTGGAGCTGCTGATGGAGCTGGCGCGCGACCACGACGACGGCGACGAGCAGCAGAAGATCGTCACGGAGATGGAGACGCGTTTTCCGCACAGCGCGTGGCTGGCAGAGGCGCTCTTTTCCGCCGGCAACATGTACCTGCTCAAGCGCGACTATCCCACTGCAGTCGGGTACTACGGCTACCTGGCCGAGCATTTTCCCAACGACAAGAATGCGGCGGCCGCGCACTGGCGCGCGGGCTGGCTCAGCTATCGCGAGGGTCAGTATGCCGAGGCAGCGCGCATCTTCGACGAGCAGATCAACCGTTATCCCTCAGCACCTGAGACCGTGTCGGCCCTCTACTGGCGCGGACGGCTCTACGAGAGCCAGGATCATTATCCGGCGCAGGCCGCAGCCAACTACCGCGCCATCATCCGTGCGTATCAGCATTATTTTTACGCGCAGATGGCCCGCGAGCGGCTGGCCGTTCTGAGCAAGACGCAGCCGGCGCAGGCGCCCCAGCCCAATCCGGAACTCGATCAGTTCCAGCCGCTGCCCACGCCTAAATTGATGGACACATTTCCCGCCGACAGCCCGCACCTGGCCAAGGCGCGGCTGGTAGCCAACGCGGGCCTGAACGAGTACATCGCCGACGAGATCAAGGCCGATCCCGATTCGGAGTCGTGGAGCGCGCTGGCCGAGGCGCAGATTTACTCCAGCTACGGCGAGACATTCCGCGCTCTGCGCGCGCTCAAGCGCGCCTTGCCCTACGCCTCCACGGCGTCCGTCTCGTCGATTCCGCTGAGCTATTGGCGCATTCTCTTTCCCGAGCCTTACTGGGAGACCATCAAGGCCGAGTCGGCGAAGAACAACCTCAATCCCTATCTGGTTGCTTCGCTCATCCGCCAGGAATCGGAGTTCAACCCGTCGGCCGTCTCTTACGCCAACGCCTATGGGCTCATGCAACTGCTGCCCGCCGTGGGCCGCACGCTGGCGCGCGAGGAGGGCATGACCCACTTCCAGACCTTCCAGCTTCTCGATCCTGAAACCAACATCAAGCTGGGCACGCGCTACCTGCGCCAGATGCTCGACAAGTTTGGCGGCGTGCAGGAGTACGCGCTGGCCGCCTACAATGCGGGCGACACCCGCGTCACCGACTGGGAGTCCGCGGGCCCTTATCAGGGCATGGACGAGTTTGTGGAGTCGATCCCGTTTACCCAGACCCGCGAATACGTTGAAGCGATTCTCCGCAACGTGGAAACCTACCAGGCGATTGACGAGTTTGCCGATGCGCACACGCGGGCGGGACTTGAAGCATCCAAGTAGGCAAGGCGAGCGTCGCCACCTGCCACTTTGGTGGCAAATGAACACGGTTTATCACATTCCGGCTTCGATTCCAGTTGACGGGAAAGGGTATGCCGGGCAACACTGTCTTGCAACGATCTGCCATTCGCAACTGCTGTAGCTCGCAAAACAGAGCCGGACAGGAAACACTGCCACGGCCTGGTTACATCAATCCACACGGAGGGAAAGATGTCAGCCGACTTGCAGTTTCTGGAAGAATGGATCCCCGAGAGAATGGACCCCGGCACGGTTTTCCTGCTGGAAAACCAGGCCAAGCTCGGCCAGGCACAGAACCCGTATGTGGCCGTGATGTCGTGCCCGCGCTGCGGGACACTGGGGCTCATTACGCGCCGTCAGCTTTATGCCGGCGAAATGATGATCTGCGGAGGCGATGTCTGCTCGGCTGAGTACCGACTGGACGGCGACAACATCTGCTACCGGGCTTCGCAATAGGCCGCGCCTGAAGAGGACTACCGCTGTATCGTGTAGTCCGTCTTGGCCGGCCTTGCGCCCACCTGCGACGGGGTAGGAAGCTGTGTGCTGTCCCATCCGCCGCCCAGCGACTGCACCAACTGCACCGCCGCCATCATTTCTTCCACATTCAGGGAATTCAGCGTCTCCTGGTCGCCGAGCAGCGTGGTCTGCGCCAGCACCACGTCCACATAAGGGTCAACGCCGGTGTTGTAGCGGTCCATCTCCATGTCGAGATACTGCTGGGCTGACGCGACGGCCTCCTGCTGGCGAAGAATCTGCTGCGAGTAGATGCGCGTTCCGGCGAGCGCGTCCTCCACCTGCTGGAATGCTGTCAGCACCGTCTGCCGGTAGGTGGCCACGTCGGCATTGTAGGTGGCTTCATACTGGTGCAGCTCGGCGCGATAGAGCCCGCCGTCGAAGACGACCTGCGAGGCTGAAGGACCGATGGACCAGAAGCGGCTCGGCCAGTCGAAGAGGTGCTTGAGCGTGGAGCTTTCAAAGCCTCCGGCTGCGGAGATGGTCACCTGCGGAAAGAACGCGCCGTAGCCAATGCCGATGGTCGCGTTGGCCTCGGCCAGTGTGCGCTCCGCCGCGGCAATATCCGGCCGCCGCTCGGCAAGCTGCGAGGGAACGCCGGTGGGAATCGGCGGCGGCGTGTAGGTCATGGGTTTGACGGGAATCGTAAAATCCGTGGCCACCTTGCCCAGCAGCACGGCAATCGCGTGCTGGTACTGCGCCCGCGACAGGCCCACGTTGATGTCAGAGGCCTGCGCTGCCTGGAGCGTCGCCCTGGCCTCCACAACCGAGATCTGGTCGCCGGTGCCGGCGTCGTAAGCGCCCTGCGCGGAGTCCAGCGCTTTCTGGTCGGCGGCCACGGTCTGGTCCAGAATCTGCTGTAACATATCCTGGCCGCGAATCTCAAAGTAATACTCGGCCAGGCTGGCCTGTTCGGTGAGCTTTTCTAGCTGCAGGTCGGCAGCGCTCACCTGGCTCGCGTATTTAGCCTCGCGCACTTCGTTGCGGATCTTGCCCCACAAGTCGGGCGTCCACGAGACGTCCAGCGGCGCCGTCCACAGGGTTGAGCTCTTGCCGGTGTTGGTCTGCGAGGAGTTCACCAGGTTGGAGGAGCTGCGCGACCGGCTCCACGAGGGACCGGCGGTGATCGTGGGCCAGAACTGCGACCGCGCTTCAGCAATCTCCGCGCGCGCCTCCATGAACTGCTCAAACGAGACCTTGATGTTCTGGTTATTCACGTTGAGCTGTTCTTCAAGCGTGTTCAACTCCGGTTGGTTGAAAATCTCCCACCAGTTGCCGCGGATCATGGCGTCCTGCGGGCTGGCTACCTTCCAGCCGTCCGCGTCCTGGAAGTTGAGCGTGGACTCCTTGTAGTTGGGCGCGGTCGCCGTGGGCGCCGCGGGAGCGTGATAGGGCGGTCCGACGCGGCAGCCGGCGAGCAGCGCGAGAAAGCTCAGTGCCAGGGGGGCGGCGGAGGTGCGCAAGGCTGTGCTTTCCCACCCTTTTCGCAAAGAGCGCGAAAAGGATGGGGCACACGGAGCGTTTGCAATGCGGCGATTTGGCTCTGGCATGGTCATCGTCCTTCTCCTGTTACGACGTGGCTCCTTCGGCAGGCAAGGGAAGCGCGTTGTGGGTCCGGTGCAGCGCTCTCATGCGCATTCGGTCCATGAGCAGGTAAACCACCGGAGTAGTGTAGAGCGTGAGCAACTGGCTGAGCAGCAGGCCGCCCACAATGGTGATGCCCAGCGGCCGGCGCAGCTCGGAGCCGGTGCCGGTGCCGAAGGCCAGCGGCAGCGCGCCAAAGATGGCCGACATGGTGGTCATAAGAATGGGGCGGAAGCGCAACATGCATGCTTCAAAGATGGCCTCGCGCGTGTTCTTGCCATCGTTGCGCTCGGCCTGCAGCGCGAAGTCGATCATCATGATCGCATTCTTCTTCACGATGCCGATGAGCAGGATGATGCCGATGATGGAGATCACGTTCAGGTCCATCTTGAACAGCATGAGCGCCAGCATGGCGCCGACGCTGGCTGAGGGCAGCGTGGAGATGATCGTGATGGGGTGCACCAGGCTCTCATACAGAATGCCGAGTACGATAAAGACCGCCAGCAGCGCCGTGACGATGAGATATTTTTCCGTGGCCAGCGAGTCCTGGTAGGCCTGCGCGGTTCCGGCAAAGAATCCGCGAATGGTTCCCGGAACTCCCAGCTTCTGCTCCATCTGCGTCACCTCGCGCACGGCGTCGGAGAGCGAGAGGCCGGCGGCCATGTTGAACGACACAGTAACCGACGGGAAAAGCCCGGTGTGGCTCACCTGCAGCGGGGTGGTGCCGGTGTGCGGCTTCATCAGGGTCAGCAGCGGCGAAATCGCATTGAGCCCCGCGCCCGACGAGCTGCCCGGCGCGAGATAGATATTCTTGAGTTCCGTCGGGTCCTGCCAGTACTGCGGCGCCACTTCCATCACCACGTAATACTGGTTGAGCGGCGTGTAGATGACCGAAACCTCCGACTGGCCGAAGGCGCTGTAGAGCGCGGAGTCAAGCGACGACGAGGTCTGGCCCAGCCGCGCCGCGGTCACGCGGTCGTAGTCAAGCTTTTCCTCCAATCCGCCGTTTTGCTGGTCGGTATTCACGTCCTGCAGGCCGGGCAGTTTTTTCATGTTGTCGAGCAGAATGGGGCCCCAATGCGCCAGGTCATCGATATTGTCGGACTGGATGGTGTACTGATAGAGCGCGGAGCTGGAGCGGCCGCCGATGCGCAGGTCCTGCGAGGGCTGCAGAAACGCCGAGGCCACCGGCAGCCGGTTCATCTTGGGGCGCAGCCGGTTGATCACGTCCATGGCCGACGCGGTGCGCTTGTCAGGTCCTTTGCCCAGCGGCTTGAGCGCCACGTAGATAAAGCCGCCGTTGCTGGAGCCCTGGCCGCCGGTGTAGGCGTTGGCGTGGGCTACCGCAGGATCAGCCTTGATGATCTTCATCAGTTGCTGCACGGAGAAGTTCATCAGCGGGAAGGACGCATCCTGCGGCCCCTGCACTCCACCTACAATGGTGCCCGTGTCCTGTGTCGGGAAAAAGCCCTTGGGAATCCTCACGATCACCACTACGTTGAGTGCGATGGTGAGCAGCAGCACGATGAGCATGAGGCCGGGGTTATCCAGCACCCAGAGCAGCGATTTGCGATAGACCCACAACAGACCGTTGAAGGCGTTCTCGCTGGCGCGATAGAGGGCGTTGTGCTTTTCTTCCCCCTTATGCGCCTTGAGCAGGTGCGCGCACATGCAGGGCGTGGTGGTGAGCGAGATCACCATTGACACCACGATGGCCGCCGAAAGCGTGACGGCGAACTCGCGGAAGAGCCGCCCTACGATGCCGCCCATCATCAGGATGGGGATAAAGACCGCGATCAGCGACATGCTGATCGAGAAGACCGTGAAGCCGATCTCCTGCGCGCCCTTGATCGCGGCGGCATAGGGCTCCATGCCCGTCTCGAGATGGCGCGTAATGTTCTCCATCACCACGATCGCGTCGTCCACCACAAACCCGGTGGCGATGGTGAGCGCCATCAGCGAAAGGTTGTCGAGCGAGTACCCGAACACGTACATGATCGCGCAGGTTCCGATCAGCGAAACCGGAACCGCCACGCTGGGAATGAGCGTGGCGCGCGGGCTGCGCAGGAACAGAAACACCACCAGGACCACCAGGATTACCGAACCGATCAGCGTGGTCTCAACGTTAGTGACCGAGGCGCGGATGGTCGTGGTGCGGTCGAGCACGAGGGTGGTGGTGACGCCCTGCGGCAGCACGGCCTCAAGAAACGGAAGCTGCGCGCGAATGCGGTCGACGGTCTGGATGATGTTGGCGCCGGGCTGGCGGAAGATGATGACGAAGACCGCGCGCTTGCCGTCCATGTAGCCCGCGGTGCGGATGTTCTGCGTGGAGTCGACCACGTCGGCCACGTCTTCAAGCCGCACCGCCGCGCCGTTGTGGTAGCCAACAATCAGCGGCCTGTATTCTGCGGCCAGGGATATCTGGTCGTTGGTGATGATGTCTTCCGACATGCCGCCGTTGCTGAGCTGGCCGCGCGGCTCGTGCGAGTTCTGCAGGCTCAGGACCGAGCGGATGTTGCCGAGCGTAAGCCCTAAGCTCTCCAGTTGGGTGGGATTCACCTCGACGCGCACGGAAGGGGTTGCGCCGCCGCCCACACCCACCTGGCCCACGCCCTGGATCTGGGAGAGCTTCTGCTCCAGGATGGTCGAGGCCAGATCGTAGACCTTGGTCACGTCGTACTTGTCCGAAGTGAGGCCGAGGATCATGATCGGCGAGTCGGCTGGATTCACCTTGCGATACGAGGGGTTGGAGGGAAGGTTGGCGGGCAGGTAAGTGCGCGCCGCGTTGATCGCCGCCTGCACGTCGCGGGCCGCGCCGTCGATGTTGCGGCTCAGGTCGAACTGGAGGGTCACGTTGCTGCTGCCGAGCGAGCTCGACGAGGTCATCTCCGTGATGCCGGCGATGTGGCTGAACTGGCGCTCGAGCGGCGTGGCCACTGAGGCCGCCATGATCTGCGCGCTGGCGCCGGGCAGGCTCGCCGAGACGCTGATGGTGGGGAAGTCCACCTGCGGCAGCGGCGCCACGGGCAGCACCGCGAAGGCGATAGCGCCGGCAATGGCCACGGCCACGGTGAGCAGCGTAGTGCCGACCGGCCGCTTGATGAATGGAGACGACAGGCTCATGCAGGCTCCGTGCCCGGCTCCTGCGGTTTGATGGCGGCATTCGAGAGCCGGTGTCCGGTGATGCGCTGTCCAAGCCGGTCAAAGAAGATGTAGATGACCGGCGTGGTGTAGAGCGTGAGGACCTGGCTCAGCAGCAGGCCGCCCACCATGGCAATGCCCAGCGGCCGGCGCAGCTCCGAGCCCAGGCCGGTGCCGGCGGCGAGCGGAATGCCGCCCAGCAGTGCCGCCATCGTGGTCATCATGATGGGCCGGAAGCGCAGCAGGCTGGCCTCGTAGATGGCCTCGGTTGCATCCTTGCCGTGCTCACGCTCGGCTTCGAGCGCAAAGTCCACGATCATGATGCCGTTCTTCTTCACGATGCCGATCAGCAGGATGATGCCGATAATGGCCACCACGCTCAGGTCCTCGCGGAAGATCATGAGCGCCAGCAGCGCGCCCACGCCGGCCGAGGGCAGCGTGGAAAGAATGGTGATGGGATGAATGAAGCTCTCGTAAAGAACGCCCAGCACGATGTAAACCGTGACCAGCGCGGCCAGGATCAGCAGCGCCTCGTTCGAGAGCGAGTTGTGAAACGACGCCGCCGTGCCCTGGAAGTCGGACTGCAGGCTGGGCGGGAAGTTCAGACCCTTGGCCACCTTGTCGATGTCCTCGATGGCCGTGCCGAGCGATGCGTGCGGAGCCAGGTTGAAGGAGACGGTCACGGCAGGGAACTGTCCCTGGTGGTTGATGGAAAGCGCCTCAGTGGTTTGCGAGGCGTGGGTGAACGCGCTCAGCGGGATGGCATTCGCGCCCACTGAGGAGACGCTGGAATTCGGCGTGGTTCCCGCTGCCGTGCCGCCGTTGATCGACGACGATCCCTGCGCGCTCGTGGTCCCGGCCAGCACCGTCGCCGGCGCGTTGAGCACCTCAGAGGACGGCGTGTATTTCGTCGAGCCGGTCAGCGCGTTGGAGCCGGCCGAGGCCGAGGCCGAAGTGGAGAACGACGTCACCGCGCCCGCGCCGCTCGCGCCCGAAGAAGCGCTCGACTGGATGTAGAGGTCGCCCAGGTTGGCGGGATTCTTCTGCCACTCGGGTGAGGCTTCGAGCACCACGTGGTACTGGTTCAGCTGCGTGTAGAGCGTGTTGATCTGCCGCTGCCCGTACGCGTCGTAGAGCGTGTTGTCGATGGTGGTGGGCGCAACCCCCAGCCGCGAAGCGGTCACGCGGTCGATCTCAAGTTGGACCGCGTGCGCGCCGGTCTGCTGGTCCGTGGCCACGTCTTCCAGCTCGGGCAGCTTTTTGAGTTGCGCCACAAACTTGTTGGTCCACTCGTTCAACTGGTCGGTGTCTGGATCGACCAGCGTGTACTGGTACTGCGTGCGGCTCACGCGGTCGTCTACGGTGATGTCCTGCACCGGCTCCATGTAAAGGTGCATGCCTTGCACCCGCTTCAGGCTGGTCTGCAGCCGCCGGATCAGGTCCGCCGCGCTGATGTGCCGCTCGTCCAGCGGCTTCAGGTTGATGGAGACGCGCCCGCTGTTCAGCGTGGTGTTGATGCCGTCGGCGCCGATAAACGAAGACACGCTCTCTACTGCCGGGTCTTCGAGGATCACATTCGCCATCTGCTTCTGCTTGGCCGCCATCGCGTCATAAGAAATCGACTGGTTGGCCTGCGAGATGCCCTGGATCACGCCCGTATCCTGCACCGGGAAAAATCCCTTGGGAATTATGATGTACAGGACGACCGTGAGCACCAGCGTTGCCGCCGCCACCAGAAGCGTAAAGGTCTGGTAGCGCAGCACGACCTTGAGCGTACGCCCGTAGAACGCGATCATGCTCTCGAAGACGTGCTCCGACCAGCGATAAAGCCGGGTCTGCTTCTCTTTCGGATCGTGGTGCAGGATGCGCGAGCACATCATGGGCGTGAGCGTGAGCGAGACCACCGCGGAGATGACGATGGTGACGGCGAGCGTGACCGCGAACTCACGGAACAGCCGCCCCACCACGTCGCCCATGAACAGCAGCGGGATGAGCACTGCGATCAGCGACACGGTCAGCGAAACGATGGTGAATCCGATCTGTTCTGCGCCGGTGAGCGCCGCTTCGAGCGGAGCCATTCCCTCCTCGAGGTAGCGGCTGATGTTCTCGATCATCACGATGGCGTCGTCCACCACGAACCCCGTGGAGATGGTGAGCGCCATGAGCGAGAGGTTGTCGAGCGAGTAGCCGAGCAGGTACATCACCGCGAAGGTGCCGACCAGCGAAAGCGGCACGGCGATCGAAGGAATGATGGTTGCGCGCAGGCTGCGCAGGAACAGGAAGATGACCAGCACCACCAGGCCGATGGTGAGCATCAGCTCGAACTCGACGTCGTGAACCGAGGCATTGATACTGGTGGTCATGTCCGTCAGCGGGGTCACTTTGATGGCCGCGGGGAGGTTCGCCTCCAGTTGCGGCAGCACATTCTGGATGCTATTCACCACGGTGATGGTGTTCGCGCCGGGCTGGCGCTGGATGTTGAGGATCACCGCCGGAGTCAGTGTAGCCGGCGTGTTCGATGCCGTCACTCCCATCCACGCGGCCTGCTTGGTGTTCTCCACGCCGTTGACTACGTTGGCCACGTCCTTCACGTAGACCGGCGCGCCGTTCTGGTACGCGATGACTACGTTCTTGTACTGGCTGGCTTCCGTGATCTGGTCGTTGGAGTCAATCTGGAAATCCTGGCGCGGACCGTCAAAGTTACCCTTGGCCGAGTTCACGCTGGCCTGCGTAAGCGCCGAGCGCACGTCCTCCATGTTCAGCCCATAGGCTGACAACTGAACCGGGTTCACCTGGATGCGCACCGCCGGCTTCTGGCCGCCGCTGATGCTTACCAGTCCCACGCCGGCAAGCTGCGAGAGCCGCGGCGCGAGGCGCGTATCCACGTCGTCCTCAACCTCTGAGAGCGGCATGGTGTCAGAAGTGATAGCCAGCGTGAGCACCGGCGCGTCGGCCGGGTTGGTCTTGTTGTAGACCGGCGGTGTGGGCAGGTCGGAGGGCAGGAACGATGAACCGCCGTTGATGGCCGACTGCACCTCTTCCTCGGCCACGTCGAGACCGAGCGAAAGATCGAACTGCAGCACGATGACCGACACGCCGCCGGCGCTGGTCGAAGTCATCTGGCTCAGGCCCTGCATCTCGCCGAACTGCCGTTCGAGAGGCGCAGTCACCGTGGTCGCCATCACGTCAGGGCTTGCGCCCGGATAGAACGTGAGCACCTGGATGGTCGGATAGTCGACCTCAGGCAGCGCTGAAACCGGCAACTGCGTGAATGCGACGATACCCACCAGCAGAATTGCGGCCATCAGCAGCGACGTTGCAACCGGCCGCAGAATGAATGGGCGGGACGGACTCATGGGGCGCTGTCCTCGGAATCGTCAGTGGATGGCAGCGCAACCTTGGACTGGTAGACCGGCGATTTGTCGACGAGCTTCTGGAAGCTGCTGTCGGCCACCACCGTTCCCGGCTTGATGCCGGTCACGGCGGTGTTGCCTTTGTCGGAGATGCCCGACTTCACCTTTTGCATGACGGCTTTGGCGTTCTTGGGGTCGTCAGGGTTCTGGATCACATACACAAAATCCGTGGAACCGTTGTGCTGAATCGCCGAGGACGTAACCAGCGTTTGGTTCTGGAGCGTTTTGACCAGCAGCCGCGTGTTCACAAACTGGTTGGGGAACAGCAGCCCCTTCGCGTTGTCAAACTGCGCGCGCAGCTTGACCGTGCCGGTGGTGGTGTCGATCTGGTTGTTCACGGTGATCAGCTTGCCGGCGCCCAGCAGCGTCTGCTGCGTGCGGTCGTAGGCCTGAACCGGTAGCGGCTTGCCGCCGTGCATCTGTGTCAGCACCTGCGGCAGGCTGTCCTCGGCCAGCGTAAAGATCACCGTAATGGGTGTGGTCTGAGTCACCACCACCAGCGTAGTGGTGGAATTTGCGGTCACCAGGTTGCCGGGATCCACCAGGCGCAGTCCCGCCTGCCCGCTAATCGGCGAAACGATGTGGCAGTAGTCCACCTGTACCTGGTCGTACTGCACCACCCCTTCGTCGTTCTTCACCGTGCCCTGGTCTTGCAGCACCAGCTTTTCCTGGTCTTCCAACGTCTGCCGCGGGATGGCGTTCTTGGCCCACGCATCCTGATAACGCTTCAGGTCCATCTGCGCCTCGGCGAGCAGGTTCTGGTCGCGCTCCAGTGTGCCCTCGGCCTCAGCCAGTTGCGCCTGGTAGGGCCGGTCGTCGATGTCGATCAGCGCATCGCCCTTGTGAACGAACTGGCCCTCGCGGTAGTGCACCGCAGTGATCACGCCCGTCACCTGCGCGGTGATGGACGCCGTATAGACCGGCGTCACCGTGCCGATGGCGTCAAGGTACACTCCGATGCTGCCATTGGCCGCTGTGGCGTAGGTCACCGGCACCGGTCCGGTCATTGCTCCGCGTCCGCGGCCTGACACCACTTGCTGGCTTGCGTTGTGCTGCCGGATCACCCAGTAGAACAGCAGGCCGAAAAGCAGCAGGATGATGGCCCAAATCCACCAATGACGGCGCTTTTTGGGCGAAGCCGAATAGCTATACGCGGAATGCGAAGCAGACGAAGGCTGGTCCATGATCTTCTCTTGTGTCCAGTTGCGGACCTGTGATTGGTTAGGAACGTTTTTTCATACGCGAAACCACGAACGGCGGGAGAAATGTGGCGGCTCTATCACCGCCTCGCGGTCAAACCGCTGCGAAAAGCCCCGTTCTCCGAGTATCGTCGGAGTGTACAGCGCCCAGGCGCAACCCGGCTCAAGCGAAAGAAACAGCATCGCATCTTCGATTGGACATCCGCAGACACGCACGTAGTCAAATGGACGCTCCGGAACGCTAAATAGTTGCACTGCCGAAACCCGCGTACAGGCCCGAAACAGCACCCAGACAACGCCCGCTGGGCGGGCAAACTGCGCTGGCCGGTGTCTTCTGCCGGCTCCCGCCATCCCAGTGTAACCTTTTCAACTGCAATGGGTTGCCGCTCATCATCCGGCCACGCCTGGGCATTGGGCACCAACCCGCCCATCCACGCCGGCCGTGCATGCCAGTGCCGTTCCCGTCACATGGGACGCTCGCGCGCGACAGAGCGCCGTTGCCGCATCCGCGCAACTACAAACACCACCACACCCGCTCCGATCAGGATCGCCGTGGACCCAATAATCTTCACCACCGCAAGCGCCGGGTTGGGATCGTTGCCCGAGGGAATCGTCGACAGCATAATCG
>JBAUCP010000089.1:0-1747 GCA_049677625.1 Occallatibacter sp.
GGCGCTTGCGCAGCGCAGCCCAGCCGCCGGAGTGGCGCGGCACCCGGGGCCCGGCAGGGCCGTGGGCGGCAACGGTCGAGCTGCCGCCCTGCTTCTTTTCAAACCAATTCCGCAACCTGAAGTCCTCTTGCGGCCGGGCGCACTCGCGGGCTCGGGCCCAGCGCGCAGCGTTCTGGTCAGGCCATGCTGCCGGCGGCAGGCGCGCTGGCGCCCTCCGGCGTCTTGGTTGCGCCCTGGGTAAGATCCACCTTGCCGCGAAACACGGCGTTGTCTTCCACTGACAGCCGAAGGGCGCGGATATCGCCTTCCACGGCGCACCCGGCACGCAGTTCCACGCGTCCGGTGGCCACTACGTTCCCCTGAACATGGCCCAGAATCAGCACGTCCTTGGCGGTCAGGTCCGCTGCCACCTGGGCGGTGGGCCCAATGGTGAGCCGGCTTTCAGAAAGGGTGACGGTGCCTTCCACGCGCCCATCCACGATCAGGTCTTCACTTCCCTTCACTTCTCCATTGATGATGACGCTCTTGCCGATGCGTGCGGGGGAATTCTCCACTGGCATAATCTCGTCCCTTCCATTGGCCGTGACAATTGCGTTTTCCATGGAAAAACGCGATAGGCCCTGCCCGCACTATAACAGCAACCTGGCGGTGTGCCGCAATCGGAGAATCCGAACCCGGGCCGATTACGTCTAATCAACAACATGGGTGCCTGCAAGACGCGAAAGGTGGTTGATGGCCGCTGAGCACACGGCTGTGCGCAAACTGATCGTGGTGGTTTGCCTGCTGTCGGGCTCGGTCGCGTTGGCCGCGCAGGCGTCTCAGTCTGCGCCGGAGGGGCTTTCGGCCGCCCAGGCGCAGGCCCTGGTGGACCGTTCACTGGCCAATGAGTTGCGCGCCGCGCAGGACACCAGCCATCCCATGCGCTACCTGCTGCGCAAGGCCAGCCCGCGGCTGACCACGGCAAAGCAGATCGTCGAAACCAGAGATGGCGCCGTGGCCCGGCTGATCTCCATCAACGGCAATCCGCTCTCCGCGGCAGACGAGCAAAAGGAACAGGCACGCCTGGACGCGCTGCTGGCCGATCCCGGCATGCAGCGGCACCGCAAGCAGAGCGAGGACACCGACACCGGCCGCGCGCTCAAGGTGCTGCGCGCACTTCCGCAGGCGTTCCTTTACCAGTACACCGGCTTCGCCGACGCACCCGGCGGAAGACAAGAAAGATTCACCTTCAAGCCCAACCCGGCCTTCAACCCTCCCGATCTCGAAACCGAGGTTCTCACCGCAATGAGCGGCGAAATCTTGATTGACGCCGCGCACGAACGCGTAGCCCGTCTCGAAGGCCACTTGCAGCAGGATGTGGACTTTGGATGGGGCATCCTGGGCCGGCTGTACAAGGGCGGATGGATCGTGATCGAGCAGGCGGACGTGGGCGGCGGCCAGTGGCGCACGGTGCGCTTCCAGATGCAGATGACCGGCCGCGTCTTCTTCAAGACACGCGTCTTCGACACCACCGAAGAGCAGACGCAGTTCGCGCCTGTGCCGGTTGGCTTGGGGTACGTGCAGGCTATCGAGATGCTGCGCTCCGGTGCGGGCTCAAACAGCGCCGGCAGGTAAGCCTCAAATCCCCCAAAACACAAAGGCCCCGCGTGAGGAACGCAGGGCCTTTGTTTTTGACGCGAATTACTGTTGCGTTTTGGGATTACATCTTGGCGAAGACGATGACCATGGTGAACAGGGTGAGTGATTC
>JBAUCP010000090.1:0-4734 GCA_049677625.1 Occallatibacter sp.
TTTGGGCTTGTCCCGTTCCCTAAGAATGTCTTAAATTTCATTATCGCTCTCTTACAGGGAGGTTCGGCGTGGTCAGCGCATGGACTGTTTGCCGTATTCGGTGTTCCGGTCGTTCAGCAGGGTAATCTGCTCACCATTCCAGGGTTGACTGTGCGGGTCGCGCAGGAATGCAGCAGTATCCGGTCGAGTTCCATGCTGTTGGTCACGACGATTGTGTTGGTTCAGGTTCTTTTGCGGTCACCATGGCGGAAGGCGCTGGTGATCGGCTTCGCAATACCTCTCTCGGTTGCCAAAAACGGCTTGCGGATTTTCGCCATTGCCATGCTGGGCACCCGGGTCGATCCCGGATATTTGACGGGGAGGTTTCATCACCAGGGTGGGATACTTTTTTTCATCGTGGCCCTCATAGGCGTCCTCGCATTGCTTGTGATTTGCCACAGGGGAGAAGATGTGTCGCCGAGGGCCGGTCTGGAGCCGCCGAAAGCAAAGTCGACGAGACCTTGATCACGGTTGGAAGAGATCCTTGAGCAACTCCGGAACTTTGCAGGACAGGCGTAACTCAGGTTTAGGACGAATGAGCCGACATTTCCTCGATTACTATCGCTGCCCGGATGACTTTGCGAATTATGTAACAACTGGGCCACTGTCGCAAGATTCCGGATATTTCCGTTGGGATCGGGATACGATCTGCTATGGCCGCACTGCGTCCGGAGCGCGGGCCGGTCAGTCTGACTCCGCAACTTACGACGCTCAGGCGGATTTGGGCAGCCGCGATTCTCTTCCGCTTCTTCCATTTGATCCGGAGGAAGTGATCGAGAATCTTCAACGAGAGCGCTACTCTGCCCACTTCCGCGAACCCGGCCGGCTCTCGCACGCAATCTTGCGGAGACTTTATTACTTTTTCCGGCCGTACCTTTCTGTGCCGGTTCGCAAGCATCTGCAAAAGATACACCTGAGAAACTGGGATAAGATCCAGTTTCCAAAGTGGCCGGTGGATTGTACCGTTGACCGGATCCATGGCAAATTGCTGGCGCACGCAATGCGTGCACGTGGCGTGGAGAAGGCGCCGTTTATCTGGTTCTGGCCCGAGAACTACAAGAGCTGCGCCATCCTGACGCATGATGTTGAAGATGATGACGGTAAGAATTTCTGCGGAAACCTGATGGATATCGATGCGTCCTTCGGCTTCAGCAGCTCTTTCCAGGTGGTGCCGGAGGATCGGTATTCGGTCCCACAGGCTTACCTTGACCAGATCACGAGTCGCGGCTTCGAGGTGAACGTTCACGACCTGAAGCACGATGGCCGCCTGTACTCGGAGTACAACGAGTTCCTGCGCCGGGCCGCGCGTATCAACGAATACGGACGCCAGTTTGGAGCCAGCGGATTTCGATCAGGGATCCTCTACCGTAACGCAGACTGGTACGACGCCCTCGAATTTCTATATGACATGTCGATTCCAAATGTAGCCCACCTCGATCCGCAGCACGGTGGCTGCTGCACGGTGATGCCTTATTTCATCGGGAAGATGATTGAAGTCCCGATCACGTGTACGCAGGACTACACGCTCTTTCATATTTTGAAGGACTTTTCGATTGATCTGTGGAAGCGGCAGATCGAGTTGATACAGGCTCATCACGGCCTTATCAGCATCCTGGTGCATCCGGATTACGTCATCGAGCCGCGCGCCCAGAATGTGTACCGGTCTTTGCTCGGCTATCTGGCGGACTTGCGAGACACCGATCGCATTTGGACGCCTCTACCTCGGGAGGTGGCCGAATGGTGGCAACAGAGAAGCCATATGAAGTTGGTCTGCGAAGGCGGGCAGTGGCACATTGAGGGTCAGGGGAAGGAGCGGGCTCGCATCGCGTATGCCTGCATTGCCGGTGACGAGGTCACGTACAGTCTTCAAGGCGAAACGGTGTCGGTTGCTTCTTAAGCGACAGGCGATCGGCAGTTTCCACATCTGCCGAAGCTGAGCCAGATAAATACCGGTCTGCGCGTGACCCCACGCAGATTGTCAGTAATGTGCTCACGGCTCTCGGCGAGAGTGCATTAATGCCACAGGTCCATGTCTTTAACCGGCTGGGCGCTACTATTCGATCCGGCGCTTACAGGCATTATCCTGTTAAAGAGAGCAACGCGATAAAGAATACTTCTCATGCGGACGCAGACGCGAGATTGACTGAAGGACGGCAAATAAAATGAGTACGTGTAACGTAGCGATTGTAGGTGCAGGACCCTACGGTTTGTCCGCGGCGGCCCACCTTCGCACGATCAAGGGACTGGAGCTTCGCGTCTTCGGCGAGCCCATGTCGTTCTGGAGCGGCAATATGCCCTCGGGGATGCTGCTGCGTTCCAACTGGACGGCGACGCAGATCGCCTGTCCTAACGGCGACCTTACTTTGGAGGCTTTCCAGGCTGAACGGTTCAGGAGGTTCGGGATTCCGGTGCCCGTCGAACACTTTATAGAATATGGCGTGTGGTATCAGAGCCACGCGGTCCCGGATCTCGACCAGCGCCGTATCTCTCGGATCGAACGATCTGCGAATGGGTTCAGACTTAGCATCCAGGATGGAGAGACCTTCGAGTCGCGCAGGGTAATTATCGCTGGTGGCATCGGTCCGTTTGCGCGGCGGCCGCAGGAATTTCAAGCGCTTCCGGCCGAGCTGGTATCACACACCAATGAGCACCGCGATTACGCCAGATTTTCCGGCAAGCAGGTGCTGGTGGTTGGCAGTGGTCAAAGCGCTCTGGAGTCTGCCGCGCTGTTGCATGAGGCCGGGGCAGTGGTGGAAGTCGTGGGGCGAGCGCATCGCATCAATTGGTTGCAGGGGTGGGCCTCTAAGGCTCTCCACCATCGGTTGGGAAAATTTACGCGGAAGCTGCTGTACGCTCCGACAGACGTGGGGCCTGCCGGGATCAGTCAGCTTCTGGCTCGGCCTCATCTTGTCAGGATGCTGCCAAGGCCGCTCCAGGACAAACTCAGGAGGCGGGCAGTTCGGCCCGCGGGGGCCCGTTGGTTGGTGAATCGCCTCCGCGACGTCCCCATCACGCTGGGTTGCTCGGTTGATTGCGCTACGCCGGCCGGGAGCCGCGTCCGCGTCAGTCTCAGCTGTGGAAGAGAGACGGTCGTGAATCATGTTCTTCTTGGGACGGGGTTTCAAATCGACATCTCAAAATACGACTTCCTGGCCCCGGAGTTGATGCAACAAATCAGCCGTGCGAACGGGTTTCCCCTTCTTAGGGACGGTTTGGAAACGTCGGTGCCAGGCCTGCATATCCTGGGTGCACCGGCTGCTTATTGTTTTGGCCCTCTTCTGCAGTTCGTCTCCGGTACACACTTTGCTTCGCAATCGCTTATGCGAAGTCTCTCGGGGGCGAGAGCCTCAGGGTAACGACGATGGATGAGATCATCACAGCGCCGGAAACAGCTTGCGCAGAAATGGTTGCTGCTGCCGGCTCGTCGAAAGTTTCGACCGCAGGAGCAGTCGTCATTGGCGGCGATTATCAAGGCCTGGGCATTGCACGAAGCCTTGGCCGCCGCAATATTCCCATCTGCATCATCGATGATGAATACTCGATCGCGCGCTTCTCGAAATACGCCTCTCATGCCGTTTCGGTGCCCGATCTTCGCGATGAAGACCGGACTGTCGAGGCGCTGTTAGAAACTGGGCGCCGTTTGAAGCTGAACGGCTGGGTCTTATTTCCGACTCGGGACGAGACGGTGGCCGCACTTTCTCGCTATCGGTCACAGCTTGGAGAGATATTCCGGGTTCCAACACCGGATTGGCGTGTGATCCAATGCGCCTGGGACAAAAGACAAACCTATCGATTGGCCCAGGAGTTGGGAATCCCAATCCCGCAAATCTGGTACGCGGACAGCGTCGACGAACTCCGTGAGTTGAAATTAAGTTTTCCGATAGCAATCAAGCCGGCGATCAAAGAACATTTCTTTTACGCGACAAAAGCTAAGGCATGGCGCGCCAACAACCTGGCTGAACTGGAGCATCTTTTTGCCCGCGCCGCCGCGCAGGTGAGCGCCGGCGAAGTGATACTTCAGGACCTGATTCCCGGTGACGGCCGTCAACAGTTCGCATACTGCGCATTCTTCAAAGAAGGTAGCAGTATCGGCAGCATGGTGGTTCGGAGGACACGGCAGCACCCATCCGAGTTCGGCAGGGCCAGCACGTTCGTTGAGACGATCGACCAGATGCTTCTTGAAACCATGTCAGAGCGCTTCCTCAAGGCGATCGATTATTACGGACTTGTGGAAATGGAATATAAGCTGGACCCGCGCGATGGGCAATATAAGTTGCTTGATGTCAACGCGCGTACATGGGGTTACCATAGCCTCGGTTATCAAGCCGGCGTTGATTTCCCTTATTTGCTGTACGCCGACCAGCTCCACGGATCCACAGAGCGACAACGTGGCCGCCCTGGTGTCTCCTGGGTGCGGCACGCTACGGATTTTCCTACCGCGGTTTCTCAACTTCTGTCAGGCAATCTGAAGTTAAGAGAGTATCTGCGCTCGATTCGAGGCGTCGATGCCAATGCCGTATTTGCGTTGGAGGATCCAATGCCGGCTATAGCAGAACTATTCCTGATTCCTTATATGGCGCTGAAGCGAGGCTTTTGACTTCGCCGGAATACGAAGCAGGGCGCCGACCTCTCTCGCGTCCTGGCGCCAGGAATATAAGCTCGGCTCCGAATCAATGAATGCACAAAACCCTCCTC
>JBAUCP010000091.1:0-3701 GCA_049677625.1 Occallatibacter sp.
GCACAATTGAGGAGCCGAAGGGAACTCACGCGCCGAACTGCCGCAGGTGGTGGTCGACGTGTTTGTACATCAGGATGGCCCACTCCTCGGGTGTCAGCCGGCCGAAAAAGCTGTGCGGGTGGTCGGTACAGCCGGCAGGTCCGGCTGCGGCAAAGCGGTCAATCGCAGCGCAAAGCTGCTCGCGTTCTTTGGCCAGATCGCACTCGTTCGCAACCAGCAGGTTTTTCATCGTAGGAGAGTTCCGACGCATAGGCTTGTCGTCGCCCAGTGCCAGCGGCTTGATGATGCGCCCGAGGATGCGAACGGGGAATCCTGCGCGAGGCGGCTTCTGCGTACCGAACGACAGCTCGAAACCGAGGACACAGTGAGCAATCGCCTGGGCGGCATTCATCTTGCCCCATTGCCGTGGGCTCTCAGGCGTCAGCCGGGCAACCCGCTCCTTTAACTCTTCAGCGCACGACTTTTCAAAGAGATTCTTCACCGGGTTCCTCCACCAGTCGTTATACGTTCGCCCAGGGTTATGCGCTCGTACAGGGCAGCCAGCCTCACAGGATTTATATGGCTATATAAGAATATATGTCAACCCGCCCTCGCCCGACTCGCACATCAGTCATGTCCGATAACGTATATTCTGTATAGTCAAACCGCGAGACGGCGGTTTTATCCTATTCCTATGCCCAAGAGTGACTTGCGCGCGCTGGCTCTAAGCCACGTCCCTTTCGAAGACCTCGGTTCCCTGCGACCGACACTGGAGCGGCGCGGCTTCACGATCGAGACTGTCGATTCAGCAACGGCGGAGTTTCCGCTATCGCAAGCTGTGGCCTGTGACTTGCTCGTGGTCCTTGGCGGGCCGATCGGGGTTTACGAATCCGAGGCGTATCCGTTTCTCCCGAATGAAATCGAATGCATCCGGCAGCGGCTGGAGACAAAGGGGCCGATGCTGGGCATCTGCCTGGGCGCACAGCTGATGGCTGCGGCCCTGGGCGCGCGGGTCTATTCGGGCGAGCGCGGGGCTGAGATCGGCTGGGCGCCGGTCGAGTTTTCCGGGCCTGGGCAGCCGCCGGAGTGGTTTGCGCCGCTGGTGGCTGACGGTCTGCCGGTTCTGCATTGGCATGGCGACACTTTTGATCTGCCGGCGGGCGCGGCTCCCTTAGCTAAGACAGAACTCTATGAAAATCAGGCGTTTATGGTGGAGGATTTCGGCCTGGGGCTGCAATTTCACCCTGAAGTGACGGCTGCGGGGCTGGAACGCTGGTATGTGGGGCACGCGTTTGAGCTTGGCCGCCGTGGAATCTCCGTACCAGAGCTGCGCGCTGCGGGACAGAGACATGCGCCTGCACTCACCCGCGCCGCGAAAGACTTTTGGGAGATGTGGCTCGACTACATCTTGTAGCGGCCCAGATCTTCGTCATTGAGGCCTTCGAGCCAGCCGCGTAGCTGCTCGGCGGTGGGGCCATCTGCGGGGCCGGAGGTGCTGAGCTTGGCGGTTTGCATTACGTGCTCGGCTACGTAGATGGGACAGTCGGCGCGCAGAGCCAGGGCGATGGCGTCGGAGGGACGGGCGTCGACGGTGACGGGCTCATTTCCCTGCCGCAGCCATAGGACGGCGTAGAATGTGTCGTCTTTAATCTCTGTAATAACAATCTTTTCAAGCTCACTATTCAAGTGGCGCATGATGTTTCGTGCCAGGTCGTGGGTCATGGGGCGCGGCGCGGCCACCTTCTCAATCTCGATGGCGATGGCATTGGCCTCGAAGATCCCTACCCAGATGGGCATCACCGTATCCGAAGCCACATCCTTGAGCACCACGATAGGCATATTCGTGGCCGGGTCCATCATCAGCCCACGTATCCGCACCTCGATATCCATGGCCTTCTCCTTCGCTGGCTCGATGGCCAGCTTAGACGGATTCCCCAATGAGACTGTTGGGATGCGCCCCCGTAATTTTCACCTGAAGGTAGTTGCCGGGCGCGGGAGCGATGGGCTGCGCACAGGTGAAATTGACCGGCTTGTTCTGGCTGCTGCGGCCGGAAACCTGGCCGCGTGCCGGATTCTGCCCTTCAACCATCACTTCCATGACTTCGCCTATGTGCTTCGCATAATTGGCTCTTTGTATCTCGCGCTGGCGGTCAAGCAATACTTGAAGCCGGGTTGCCTTCTCCTTGTCTGCGATGGAATCGATCATGACCAGGGCCGGCGTATTGGGCCGCGCCGAGTACTTGAAGGCAAAGACGCAGTCGTACTGAACCTGGGCGAGCAGGTCCATGGTCTGGATAAAGTCGTCGTCGGTCTCGCCGGGAAAGCCGACGATGATGTCGGTCGAGAGCGAGATGGGGCGGCGCGCGGATTTCATCCAGGAGATGCGCTCGAGGTACCACTCCGGCGTGTACTCGCGGGCCATCATCTTGAGCACGCGGGCCGAGCCGGACTGCACCGGGAGATGCACGTGGTCGCAGAGGGTGGGGTTCTCGTCGATGGCCTGGACGATGTCGCGGGTGAAGTCGCGGGGGTGACTGGTGGTGAAGCGTACCCGGCGGATGCCGGCGACCTGGCCAACGCGGGTAAGCAGCTCGGCGAAGCTTAGCTTCCCTTCAGAGTCGCGGTAGCTGTTCACGTTCTGGCCCAGGAGCTGGATCTCGGTGTAGCCCAGATCTGCGATACGCCGCGCCTCTTCGAGCACTGAAGACGAAGTCCGGCTGCGCTCCTTGCCGCGGGTGTAGGGCACCACGCAGTAGGAGCAGAACTTGTCGCAGCCCTCGATGATGGTGATGTAGCCGCGGTAGGGGTTCTGGCGGGCGGTGAACTCGGTCTCGAAGGTCTCGTCGGTCTGGCGGTCGTCGAGGCCGGTGATGCGGTTCTCGCCGGCTTCAAGGCGGGCGAGCATCTCGGGCAGCTTGCGGTAGGAGGCGGAGCCCGAGACCAGCGAGACGTAGGGCGCCTTCTCGAAGATCTTTTCGCCCTCCTGCTGGGCCACGCAGCCCAGGACGCCGAAGCGCTTGCCCAATTTATGGAATTTCTTGTAGTCGTTGAGCCGGTTGAAGACCTTCTGCTCGGCCTTGTCGCGGATGGAGCAGGTGTTGTAGAGGATCAGGCCGGCTTCTTCTTCCGACTCCACCTGACGGTAGCCCTGCTGCCGAAGGGTGCCAATCACCTTCTCGGAGTCGTGCGCGTTCATCTGGCAGCCGAAGGTCTCCAGATAAAATGTCTTTTCGGTCGCCATCGCAATCCCAAGTATAGCGTGAAGCGAATCGACGCGCTGACAGTACGGTAGCGTCTTAGAGCTGCATTCGATGCCTAACCCCTGTCTCCGCAACAATGCATGCACCAGCGGAACGGCAAATTGGTCATCCATCCCGCAAGTTCGGCAGCATCGGCTGAATCGAATGGCTCCATGTGACCTCCCGCGGGAGTGGAGCCTCCGCCATGAATCTTGGCATGAGAACATCCGCTGACGTGGCCAGTGGCTCTCGAATTAGGCAGATTTACATACACTTCAAATTGCATCTGAGTTGTTCCTCCGTGCGGCATATATAAGGCATCTTCAGGAACAAATCAAGACCGTAGTGTACTCAAGACAGGGCAATCGCATTTGGATTTCCCAGGCACAGATCACAGGTCGTGAAGTTGATTTCGGCGGCATAGGCAAAATTGGCGATGCCAAAAACCGCTATTTTGAGGGCCATGTGCGAGCAAATTAACAT
>JBAUCP010000092.1:0-4012 GCA_049677625.1 Occallatibacter sp.
GGCGATGTAGAGCTTGCCGTCCTGCGGAGGATTTCCCCAGGCATTCAGCTCCCTCCGGTCCTGCAGCGGAATCCAGAAATCGGTCGAGCCTCCGGGTTCAACGCCTTCAAAGCCCTCGGCAGCAATGCCAACAATCGTCATGGGCACGGAGTTCACATAGAGCGTCTTGCCCATCACATCCGGATTCCGTGCAAAGCGCCGCGTCCAGTAGTTGTAACTGATCACGGCAACCGGCGCGTGACGGGTCTCGTCGTCTTCGCTGAAACCGCGGCCCAGCGGCAGGTTCACGCCGAGACCGGAGAAAAAGGTTCCGCTTACCATGTCGCCTTCAGCCTCTTCGGGCTCGGCTCCATAGCGGACTGCGACTTTGCCGCCCGATAGCGGCACATAGGCCATCAGCGGCGAGAGGCCCGTGTTTTGATGCCGCAAGGCGTCGTACACGGGGTATGAGAGTGTCTGCTCGGTGTCAATGGTGCCTGTGCCGCGCGGCGGATTGGACGTGCGCAAATAGACCAAGCGGCCTGGATCGCTGACCGGCAGCGATTTGAGCAGCACCGCATTCATTACGCTGAACACCGCGGTGTTTGCTCCGATGCCAAGCGCCAATGTCAAAATCGCGGTGAGCGCAAACCCCGGGCTGTGGCGCAGAGAGCGCATCCCGAACCGCACGTCGCGGAACAGCTTGTCGAGCCATACCAGGCGGCCCTTCAGGTAGAAGCGCTCCTGCGCCGCGCGCACATTTCCGAAATCGCGCCGCGCCTTCCATCGCGCCTCGTCCTCGTTCAAACCCTCGCTCCTGAGGTCGTCGGCTTCGAGTGCAAGATGCGCCTCGATCTCGGCCCGGAAATCCTCTGCACTGCGCTTGCGCCTGAACATCCCTACGCCTCCTCGCCATTGAGCCCGCTGTTTGTATCCAGAATCAAATCCATCGCTCGCGTCAGCCGCCGCCACTCGCCGGTCTTCTCGATAAGCTGATCGCGGCCCTTCGGCGTCAACGAGTAGAATCGCGCCTTGCGGTTGTTCTCGCTCACGCCCCACCTGGCGCGAATCCAGTTCTTGTCCTCCAGCCTCTGCAGGGCCACGTAGAGCGAGCCATGATCGACAAGGAACACTTCTTCTGATTGACGCTGAATGATCCGCGCCACTCCCTGTCCGTGGCACGGGCCAAGCAGCAGCGTTTTCAGGATCAGCAGGTCGAGAGTGCCCTGCAACAAGGCAATGCGGTCGTCGTTGTTCTCTTGGGTAGCCATTCGACCCAAGTATCCGCCTGTTTGGGTAGAATGTCAACCCAAGCCGGAATATCGTTCAGGAGCAAGGGGAACGGCGGAGTGTCCGCCGCAAGGCTTTCTGGTATCAATCCCGGCTTTCCCATGCCCCGACTTTGCCCATGTGTTGAGGCCGTTCGCAGAGAGGAAAGCTGAGTGGGGCTGTCGCCAGATCGCCAATGCACTGAATAAACGCGCCAGGCACTCCCAGGTCCGGAGTCCCGGGCGGGTCATTTGCGATCTGAAACGGGGCCGCTCCTGACCGCTGGCGCATGGATCGGCGGACATATATTCTGACGAAGACATGGAAAGCATCAACTGGATCGTTGCCGGCGTGGGCGACATTGCGCGCAGGCGCGTGATTCCGGCCATTCAGGCCGAGCGGCGAAGCACGCTGTATGGCCTGGTGACGCGCAATGCGGCCAAAGCGGAAGAGTATCCGGGCGCGAAGACCTGGCCGACGGTCGAAGAAGCTGTCGAAGACAGCGCGGTGGATGCCGTTTACATCGCGCTGCCGGTGGCAATGCACGCCGATGCGGCCATTGCGGCGCTGCGCGCGGGCAAGCATGTACTGTGCGAGAAGCCGATGGCCATGAACGATGCCGAGGCCGGGCGCATGGTGGCCGAAGCCGAGGCGAGCGGACGAGTCTTCGGCGTGTCCTATTACCGGCGGCTCTATCCCAAGCTGCTGCGCGCAAAGCGGCTCATTGCCGAGGGCGCGATCGGGCAGCCGGTGCTGGTGGAGGCCAACTGCCACAGTTGGCTGCCGGACCAGGAACGCGGCTGGCTGTGCGACCCGGCGCTGGCCGGCGGCGGGCCGCTCTATGACATCGCCTCGCACCGCATCGACGCCATGAATTTTCTCTTCGGCAAGCCGGAGCAGGCCTGCGGCATGATGTCGAATGCGGTGCATGACATCAAGGTCGAGGACTCGGCGACTGCGCTGATACGGTTCGCGGGCGCGGTGCACGGCATTGTGGATGTGCGCTGGAACTCGCGCGTCTCGCGGGACCAGTTCCGGGTGATCGGCGTCGAGGGCGAGATCGGGCTCGATTCGTTGAACGGGCCGGAGCTGCGCGTGGAGGGCCGCGTGGAGATGCTGCCGACGCACGCCAACGTGCACTATCCGCTGGTGTTGAACTTTGTGGGCGCCGTCGCCGCCAATTCGCCCGCCGCGGTGGCCTGCCCCGCCGGGCAGGCGCGGTGGGTGGACTGGGTGATTGAGCAGGTGACGCGCTCGCAGGCCGCGCGAGGCTGAGAATTTCCGCCCCGACGGCCCATCGCGCAGGCATTTGCAACGATTTCCGCTGAGACTCATCCGATAAGATGAGACCACCCGTTTCTTCTCCTGCAACGAGGCGGACCGGGCGGTCTAATCTTCTCCAAACCACGCGCGGTGCGTCCCATGGCTCTTCCGACCCACATTTTGATCATGTACGGTTATCTCCTGCTCTTCGCCTGGGTTCTGGTGGAGCAGCTTGGCATTCCGCTGCCGGCTACGCCGGTGCTGCTGGCTGCCGGAGCGCTCTCGGCCGAGGGGCAGCTCAGCTTTGGGCTTGCCTTGCTGGCCGGAGTCATTGCCTCCGTCACGGCCGACTCCGCCTGGTTCCTCATCGGCCGGCGTTACGGCCACTACGTGCTGCGCATCCTGTGCAAGCTGTCGCTCGAGCCCACCACCTGCGTGCGCCGCACCCAGGACTCGTTTGGCCGCCGCCGCGGCACCATGCTGATGTTTGCCAAGTTCGTTCCCGGCCTGGGCATTCTTGCGCCCCCGGTTGCCGGCCAGAACGGAATGAACTTTGGCCGGTTCCTCATCTATGACGGCATTGGCGGCACGCTCTGGGTGGGCGCGCTGCTGGCCGCGGGACGGTTCTTTGGCGACCTGCTCAAGCGCAACCCGAGCCTGCTGTCGTGGGTTGGGCGATTTTCGGGCGCGCTGCTGGTGCTGGGCGTCATTGGGTTCTTCCTGGGGCGCATCTATCGCCGCCGCGCTGTGCTCAAGAAGCTGGCCGCGGCGCGGCTCGAGCCGGAAGAGCTCAAGCGGCAGCTCGATGCTGGCGAACCGGTCTATATCGTCGACCTGCGCCACCCGCTCGAACTGCTGCCGGACCCATTTATGCTGCCGGGCGCGCTGCACTTTTCGCCGGACACGCTGGCCGCGCGCCACCTGGAGATTCCGCGCGACCGCGACATCGTTCTCTACTGCACCTGCCCCAGCGAGGCCACCGCAGCCAAGACCGCCATGACGCTGCACAAGCTGGGCATTGACCGCGTGCGGCCACTGCGCGGCGGCTTCGACGAGTGGAAGCGGCTGGGTTTTCCGCTCGATCCGGTTGCGCCGGTGCTCACCACAATTCAGCCGGCACAGTAACCGGCTTTCACGCGCCGCCCGTGACGAACAACGCGGCGATGCCGGTTCCGATGGGCGAGCCGATGCCGCTGCACGCGTCAGGCCCTACGGCTGCATCGTAAAATCCGTTGCTGCCCACGGTGATGTCGTTGAAGGCCTTCTGGTTAAGCCACAGCGTGGGAGTCACGAAGCCGAGCTTGGTTCCGAAGGACGCGAAGAGTCCGGCGTAGAGCGGGGCAACCGCGCTGGTTCCACCCACCACCGTGGACGATCCGTGGACGACGATTTCGTAGCCGGTGTTGGGGTCGGCGTCGCCTGCCACGTCAGGCACCATGCGGCCGGAGCCGTACTTCGTGTTGGCGGGAGCCGGCGGCGCGCCGATCTGGAAGCTCTGCAC
>JBAUCP010000093.1:0-3031 GCA_049677625.1 Occallatibacter sp.
TTCCGAGCTTCCGCGCTACGAGCATGAGCGCCAGGTCTCGCTCGAAAAGGCAGAAGCCGTTCGCATCGCCACCGTCCAGCACGACATGAGCCAGGGCTTTGTGCTCACGCAATACTTTTACGAGCAGATGATCCAGCTTGAAAAAGACCCCGCCAGTCTCAAGGACAACATTGGCGAGATGGTCTACAGCATGGATGTGGACCAGCAGGTGCACCGCGCTCGTCAGACGGTCTTCGACAAGGAAGCCGACGAGGACGTGCTGCAGCGCAGCCAGCCGCGCAAGCTCACCGGCCTCGATCTTGCCGAGGCCAGGCTCGCAGGGGGAGACGCGGCAACGGCCGGCGCCATGGCGCAAGCGGTGCTTCTCAACCAGACAGACTCTGTGCAATCGGTGGCTGACAGCGCACGCGCTCACTTCATCCTGGCGCGCGTCGACCTCATGACCGGCCATCCCGATCAGGCTATTGACGACTTCCAGAAGACGCTTGCCACCAGTAAGGAGCAGCGCCTGCTCGCCTGGTCGCACATCTACCTGGGCCGGATGCTCGATCTGGAGTGCAAGCGCGACCAGGCTCTGACGGAGTACAAGGCAGCGCTGGTGGTGCGCGATGGCCAGCAGGATACGCGCTTGGCCGCGGAGCGCGGCGTCAAGACCGCTTACGCCGTACAGGGCCACAGTTGCGACGAAGACTCCGACGACGACAATCCGCCCAATCCTCCGGCCGGCGGGCAGGCCAAGGCGGGGCAGGGCGGGAGCCAGAGCCCGCAATGATCTTCCCGCAATGATCTTTATGGGCGCGAGCGGCGCAAGCGGACGCCGGGCCGCGTGAATGGAATACGTGCTGTTTGCATCAAGCTTCAGATTGCAGGTTTTCCCTCCATCTGCCGTAAATCCGTTTGCCGGCGAGGCACGCGTGGAAGCAGCTTTAAGTGAACTCGAAGCCGTGCTGGGGCACCGGTTCGCCAGCCCTGAACTCCTGGTGTGCGCCCTGACGCACCGTTCGCGGGCCAACGAGGTTGCCCAGGCAAGCGGCGGGGAAGAGACCGCCGGCTCAGGCGACAACGAGCGTCTCGAATTCCTGGGCGACGCCGTGCTGAACCTGGTGGTGGCGGAGGCGCTCTTTGCCACCCACCCGGAGTGGCGGGAGGGCGAGCTCACCCGGATCCGCGCGCAACTGGTCAGCCGCCAGCACATGGCGGATATGGCCGCTTCCATCGGTTTGGGCAAGTATCTGCGCCTGAGCCGCGGTGAAGACCGCAGCGGCCTCAGGAACAAGAGCAACGTGCTTTCGAACTCCATGGAAGCAGTGATGGGAGCGCTGTTTCTCGATGCCGGCCTGGAGCCCGTGCAGAGCTTTGTGTGCAGCCGCGTGATGGGTGAGGCCGCCGAGCATCTGGCCGAAGAGCTGCGTTCCGGCGCCGCGCTCGGCAACTACAAATCCGCGCTCCAGGAGCGGCTGCAGGCCGCGCGCGCCGGCACGCCGGTCTACCAGGTAAAGAGGCAGAGCGGCCCCGACCACCGCAGGCGCTTTCTCGTCGAGGTGCGCATCAAGACCGAGGACGGCGAGGCTGGAGTACCACTGGCGCGCGGCCTGGGCAGCACCAAGAAGCACGCCGAGCAGGACGCCGCGCGCCGCGCGCTCGACCGTCTCGCCGCCGAATCCGCCGCCGCAAACGGCGCTGAGGACCAGGAGCACGCGGCGCCATGAGCACCTCCGCCGCATTGCCGGTTCAGCCTGCGCACCGCTTTCACGGGCTCCATCTGCATCTGCCCACGCTGCCAGAGGCTGTGGCGTCTCTGCTGCGCACGGTGGTGGTCGCGCTCTTTGTGCTCACCTTTGTGCTCCAGCCGCTGCTCATCCCCTCTGAAAGCATGGAGCGCACGCTGCTGGTGGGCGATTTCCTGCTCTTCAACAGGCAGGTCTACGCGCCCGTCGGCCATTTCGGCAAGTGGATCATGCCGTATCGTGCGGTGGAGCGCGGCGACATCGTGGTCTTTCACCATCCGCGCCCTCCGCTGCTGGTGAAGCGCGTGATCGGTCTTCCCGGCGACCGGTTGCGCATTGAAGACGGAAAGGTTTTTATCAACGGCCTGCCGCTGGACGAGCCCTACGCGGCCTTCGAACCGGCTCCGCCCAACGACTTTCGCGACAACTTTCCGGCCAGAATCTACACCGACCCCGAGGTCGATCCCGAGTGGTGGCGCCAGATGCAGAGCCTCACCCGCAACGGAGAACTGACCGTGCCGCCCGGCGAATATTTTGTGCTCGGCGACAACCGCAATCACAGCAACGACTCCCGCTACTGGGGCTTGGTGCCGCAGCAGGCCATTGTGGCGCGCCCGCTGGTCATCTACTTCTCGCTCCGCCGCCCCTCCAGCACCGATGTGCAACAGGCCGCGCAACAAGCTTCAGATGATAGACTCGGACACGACAGGGATCTCTCGGTACGCCTTGCGGCCTTTGCGCGCTGGAAGCGCATCTTCCTCGTAGTGCACTAAACCGGAGCCACTCCGTGGCTTTTAACCCTGGCAAAATCAGGAAAGATGAACGATCAGCCTTAATAGAACCTTCAATCGGCCTGAGAAAGACCCCGCCCGCATGAGCGATAGCATGACCAAGAACAAAACGCTGGCCGCCAAAGAGCCGCCTGACGCAGTGCCCGCCCCAGCTCCCGTTGAAGAAAGAGGGGAAGAAACGCCCTTTGAGGCGGTCGCCAGCATCTGCGGAGTGCTGGTCGTGGGCCTGTTCATTCTTACTTTCCTCGCCCAGAACTTCGTCATCCCATCCGGCTCGATGGAAAACACGCTGCTCGTGGGCGACCACCTGGTGGTGGACCGCGTTACGCTTTCACCGCCCTCCGGCTGGATGCCGCTGGTTCACTATCGCGAGCCGCGGCGCGGCGATGTGATCGTCTTCATCAAACCCTCGCCGGAGCCCGAGCCGGACTCCGACGGCAAGCCGCAGTATCTCTTCCTGGTCAAGCGGCTGGTCGGCGTGCCCGGCGACCACATCCATCTGAGCAACGGCAT
>JBAUCP010000094.1:0-3694 GCA_049677625.1 Occallatibacter sp.
CTTTCGAAGAGCGTGAAAGCCTTCGGAATGGGCGACAGCAAGTACCGGGTGCCGCGCCACGGCACACAGGAGGTGCGGCAGTTGAGCACTGCCTTCGCGGCCATGCGAAAGCAAATCCGCGAGGCCAACCGCGCGTTGCTCGAGGCCGAACGGCTGGCGACAATCGGACGCATGGCCAGCTCGGTTTCCCATGACCTGCGCCATTATCTCGCTGCCATCTATGCGAACTCAGAGTTTCTTGCCTCTGACCGGTTTACTCCGAAGGAGCGCGCGGATATATTCGCCGACATTCGAGCCGCGGTTCTGGGCACAACGGACATGATTGAGTCGCTGCTGATCTTCAGCCGCACCGGAACCAGCGTAAGGCGGTCGGCGGAGCTGCTGGCGACGCTTGTGGAGCGAGCAGTCGCGGTGGTGCGCGCGCATCCCGACGCGGAAGGCGTGACCCTCACCGCGCACTACGGCGATCCAGTGGAAACGGCCGTGGTGGTGGATGGAAAGCAGATTGAACGAGCAATCTCAAACCTGCTGCTGAATGCATGCCAGGCGGTTCGCGCCAGCGGAGAGGGGCCAACCGTGGCGATTGCGCTGGAGTCGCGAGAGCAGTTCATGTTCATCAATGTGGTTGACAACGGCTCCGGCGTGCCGGAACGGATTCGCGAGAGCCTGTTTGAGCCGTTTGTCAGCGAGGGCAAGCAAAAAGGGACCGGACTCGGGCTGACGCTCGCGCACTGCATCGCGCTGGAACACGGAGGCGAAGTGGTGCTGCTCAGCAGCCGTCCGGGAGAAACCATTTTCCAGATGAAGTTGGCGCGCGCTCCGGGGACTCAGGAAACAGCCCCCGACCCACCGGCAGAGCGCCAGAGTCAGGTGGCCGAAGATGAGGATCTACGGATGCGGAAATAATCCTGCGCGGAGTTTAGTTGGCGGGATTCACAACCGACTGATGATCGTGTCCATGCTATGGATTGCGCTCATGCCTGCGGTGCGAACCGCCCGCGCGCAGGCTACCAGCCAGGCCACGCTCTCTGAGCAGATCCAGGGCCTGACCAATGCAATTGCGCGCACGCAATCGCAACTGGACGAGTCGCAGCGGGAGTTGAACGAGATGCGCAAACAACTGGACGCATTGCAGGGACAAGTGGCGCGCGGCGAGCCTGCCGCAAACCCGCCAGCGACGCAGCATACGGCGGATTCATCCTCTGCAGCGGCTGGCGCGCCCGAAACCACCGCGGCGGAGATCGACGATCTGCGCGAACGCGAGACGGTTGCCGAGTCAGAGATTGCGACACATGAGCAGGACAAGGTAGAGAGCGAATCGAAATATCCGGTGAAGATTACAGGTATGCTGCTCTTGAACGGATTCGTCAATACGAACGCGGTCAATGCGGCGGCCACGCCGGCGATTGCAGTGCCCGGTTCAGGCAGCACCGGAGCGTCAGCCCGGCAGACAGTGCTTGGCTTCGACGCACGCGGGCCGCATCTCTTTGGCGCGCGCACCTACGCCGACCTGCGAGTGGATTTTGCCGGGAATCCGCAAGCGAGCGCGAGCAGTGCGGCTTACAACAACGGCAGCGGAACTCTGCTGCGGCTGCGCACCATGCATGCGGCGTTGCAATGGAGCCAGACCGAGGCCTTTTTCTCATTGGATCGCCCGATCACCAGCCCGGATACACCTACGTCTCTGACGGCAGTGTCGGAGCCCGCTCTGGCGTGGTCAGGAAACCTGTGGACCTGGAATCCGCAGGTGGGCGTGCGCCAGAACCTGAGGTTGGGAAACTCGCGGGACATGAATCTGGAAGCTACATTGATCGACGTGGGTGACGCTCCCCTGTCTCCGTCGAATGTTGTCGCTTCTGGCACGACACCAACGGTTTCGTCCAGCGGGGAACAGAGCCGATGGCCCGGAGTTGAGGCGCGCGTGTCCGTGCTCAGAACCGGAACAAACGAAGCCGGCAGTCATATTGGCGTAGGCGGATTCTTCGCGCCGCATCGTACGGCTCTTGGGGATAACTTCGATTCCTGGGCGGCAACGCTCGATGCACGCCTGCTTTTGCCGGCGCATTTCGAAATGACGGCAAGCGCGTATCGCGGGCTGGCGCTGGGCGGGCTTGGAGGAGGAGCCTATAAGGATTTTGCTTACGCGGTATCTCCTGCTTCAGGCAAATATTACTTCACGGCGCTCGATGACGCCGGCGGATGGGTTGAACTGAAAGAGAAATTCAGTCAACGCTTTGAAGCGAACGCGGCCTTTGGAATGGACAACGTATTTTCGCACGAGCTGCGCCCGTACGCGGCAGCAGCAGCCGGAAATTTTTATCAGGGTCTGGCGCGAAACCACACATACACTGGAAATCTAATCTTCAGCCCCAGCGCGTATCTGCTGTTTTCGCTTGAATACAGGCACATTGAGAGCACACCGGTGGTCGGGGCTCCGTCCGGCAGCAACGTGATCGGCCTCGGCGCAGGGTACAAGTTTTGATGAGCAAGATGCGATTCAGGAAAGGACTTCTGGGGGCAATCCTGTGGGGTGCGATGGCCGCAACGGCCTGCGCCCAGGATCAGCCCTCGCCGGCATCAGCGACTGAGCTGCGGCTGCGCATCGTTCTGCCCCAGGCGCGCCGTGCCCACGCCGTGCCGGCGGTTATCTGGCTCGATCCGCTGCCGGGAACAGCCTCTCTTCCGTTCGTGGCGCACGAGCATTACACGCTGCTGCAAAAGAATCGTATGTTCACTCCGCACCTGCAGGTGGTTCCGGTGGGGAGCGTAGTCCAGTTCCCAAACGCCGATCCTTTCTTTCACAATGTCTTCTCGCTCTTTGACGGCAAGCGGTTCGACCTCGGGCTCTACGAGGCGGGATCGAGCAAGTCAGTCACATTCTCGCGCGAAGGGGTCTCCTACATCTTCTGCAATATCCATCCGGAGATGAGCGCAGTCATCGTGACGCTTTCAACGCCGTTCTATGCGATTGCCGACGGAACGGAGTCCTTCGATCTGCGCAACGTGCCGCCGGGGAACTACACGCTGCATATCTGGATGGAGGGCGTGCCGCAGCCGACTCTCAACGGCCTGGACCGGCGCTTGCATCTTGCGGCGCGCATCGAGGACCTGGGCGAGATCAAGGCGCCGATCGCCGGCATCCGCAGCCGGGCGCACACAAATGAGTTTGGCGAGGCGTACCCTCCTCAGACGCAGTCAACATATTGAGAATCTGCTCTACGGGCTTGGCCCCCTGCGCGATCGAGTGTTGAAATGGAACCATGCAGATCATCTATCTCATCACCACCGGCGGAACCATCGAGAAAATGTACTCCGAGCAGTCGGGAGCGGTGCTGAACAGCGCCAGCAAGATTGGCCAGTATTTGAAGAGACTGCGGCTGCCGGATTGCGACGTGCGCGTGATTTCGCTCATGAACAAAGACAGCCTGGAGATGACCGCCGAGGACCGGGCCGGCCTGGCGCGAGAGATGGTCCGGATATTGCCGGACGGATACGCGATCGTGATTACCCACGGCACAGACACGATGGTCGAGACCGGCCTCTACATTCAAGAAACATTTCCTCAACTCAAAGTGCCCGTCATTCTCACTGGAGCCATGACGCCATTGGGATTTGAAGGCAGCGACGGTTTGCAGAACCTGACCGAAAGCCTACTGGCCGCTCGGCTGCTGCAGCCGGGAGTCTTTGTGGTCAT
>JBAUCP010000095.1:0-1920 GCA_049677625.1 Occallatibacter sp.
CCCTAAAACCCCTCCATCACATCCGCCACGAGCTGGCGCGCAAACTCGCGCGAGAGCCTCTGCACCGCTGCCGGATCTTCCTGCAGAAACGTCGGCAGGTCGGTGGTCGACTGGTACTGCTGGCGGAAGGTGTAGTTCTTGTTCTCGTAGAGCACACGGCCGTCGCGCCCGTTGAGCGTGACGGAGACGATGAGCGTGATGAGAAAGCTCGAAGACTGCTGCGTCGCCGAGTTGTAAGTCAGCGGCGACACAACCTCTTTCAGGATGGTCCCGTGCAGCACCGCGTCGGCGTCTGCGCTGGCCGATGGCGTAACCCGGAACCGGGTGCGCGTGGCAAACTCGCGGATCACCGCGCCGGTCATCGCGGCTTCGACGCCGTAGGTCTCTGTACGCGTGGCGAAGACCGGAACCGAAAGCGTCTGCACATCCGGTGGCAGATGTGTAGCCGCGCCCAGGGTGTGATAGCCGCATCCGGTGAGGCTGAGAAGCGCAAGAAAGACAGTGGCGATAAAACGCGGACGCATGAAGCAATCTTATCGCGCCTTACACCCACGCCGTCGCCATCCTGCCCATCCCCTGCGAAGGCAGCTTCAGGCCATCCGCGCGGCCGGTAAAATACATCGCGTTGAGTTCATGCGAGCCGCGCTGTTCGAAGCGATGAAAGCCGGCGCGGCGAAACTCGGCATCGAGCTCCTCGGGTGTAAAGAACAGCCGGAACGGCTCGCCGGCCGCGGCCACGCGCGCAGCCAGCCGGTCAAAAGCGATGCGCCCCAGCATTCCCAACGCATGCCGTGGCACGCCATAGTCGAAGCTCACGCCGGTTCGCGCGGGCAGTGCGGCAATCGTCTCCAGCGTGGCCCGGAACGCATCGAGAGTGAGGTAAGGCGCCACGCCGAGCCAGCCGAAGAACGCCGGTATCTGCGCGTTGAAGCCGCTCTCGGCCAGCCCCGCGGCCAGCGTCTTGTGCTCGAAGTCGAGCGGAACAAAGGTGAGGCCGGCGGGCACGGGAATCGCCGCCTGGGCCAGCAGTTCGCGCTTCCACTGCTGCGTGGCGGGAAAGTCCACCTCGAAGACCCTGACCCGCGGAAACGGGTTGCGATAGGCGAACGTATCAAGGCCCGCACCCAGGACTACATACTGCTCCACTCCCTGTGCTGCTGCGGCGGCCAGATGATCCTCAGCATACCGGCTGCGCGCGGCCATGAAGGCACGAAACGCACGCGAGAAAGGGTGCATCTCTTTAAGCTTGTCGTAGGCAAAGTGCGGCCCCAGCAGGGGAATGGCGATGGGATCGTCCAGCACGGGCGGCCGATCGAGCATCTGGTGCACAGCGCGCCGCCGGGCCACGCCAAAGGCAGTTTTGCTCGCGCGGCCAGTCTCCATGGACTCAAGTTTAGACTGCTCGCGCGCGTAGGATAGTCTCCATGACCTGGATTGGATGGGCTCTGCTTTCGGCGCTCTTCGCCGCGGCCACGGCCTTGCTGGCCAAGGTGGGCGTGGAGCACGTTGACTCGAACCTGGCCACGGCGCTGCGGACGAGCGTGGTCGTGGTCTTTACGTGGGGCATTGCCGTGGCTCTCGGCAAACACGGCGAGATCCGCCTGCTCGACCGGCGCACGGTCTTCTTCCTCACGCTCTCCGGCCTGGCCACGGGGCTTTCCTGGCTCTGCTACTTCCGCGCGCTGCAACTGGGCCCGGCCTCGCGCGTGGCTCCTCTCGACAAGCTTTCCGTGCCGCTGGTTATGCTGTTCGCGTGGCTGCTGCTGGGCGAGAAGATCAATGCCGCGGCTATCGTTGGCGGCGCGCTGATTACTGCTGGCGCGATTGTGATGGTGGTCGGTCTCTGACAAGCAGGATATGTCGCTGTGTAGCGCCGGACTCCTGTCCGGCTGTCGTGTGGGCCTCCAGGCCCGCACACAT
>JBAUCP010000096.1:0-5986 GCA_049677625.1 Occallatibacter sp.
CACGAACCAAGGTCTCCGCTCATTCAGCCGGATACCCAGCGCGGGAATCAATCAACCCCACCGCGCCCGCTCTCTCCCTGCGCCTCAAGCCGCGCCACCTTCAGCCGCAGCTCTTCATTGGTCTGCAGCAGCTCGCCGATCAGCACCAGCAGCCGCTCCTGGCGCTGCTTGAGCGAAACAAGCTCCTCGTGCGCGTAGCCGGCATCGTTCGTGACATGTTCCATCGCGGCCACCATCTCAAACCTCGCTCTCAAACCTCATCGATAACCCGCGCCGCTGCGTCGATGGCTTCGGCAATCTTGCCCACCTGTTCGGCGTTCAGGTCGCCGCGGCTCAGCCGCATCTTCAGTGCGAACTTCAGGTTCATGATGGCCCGCTTCACCTGCGGCGAGCGGCCGCGCCCGAAGGCTCTGCCCGCCTCCTCAATGCGCCCGAAGATCGCCTTGAGAGGAATCTTGTTGGCCTTCAGATACTCCTTGCCCTGCTCGGTGGCCGCATAGAGCTTGCGGTTGCCCTCGGTTGACGAGACCATCGCCAAGCCCTCCTCTTCGAGCAGCGTCAGCGTGGGGTAGACCACGCCGGGGCTGGGCGAATAAGCGCCACCCATCCGCTCCTCGATGGCCTTGATGATTTCGTACCCGTAGCTCGGCTTCTCTGCAATGTGCTGCAGAATCACCAGCCGCAGGTTGCCGCTATCAAAAAAGCGCTCGCGGCCTCCGCCAAACCCGCGCTCAAACCCTCCCCAATGGCCGCCAAATCCTCCGTGGCCAAAGCGATGGCGGCAGCCGTGCCGGCCAAACTCCTCGTGCATTGCGTGCATTTCTCTCAAATGTTCAAACATGTGTGTTTTCTCCGATCTATCCAAGATATATCGTAAGATATATCGAAACCATTCTAAAGTCAAGCCCCGATCTGTAGCGCCGGACTCCAGTCCGGCTGTACTGCCGGCGTCCACGCCGGCAAGCGATGTGTGCGGGCCTGGAGGCCCACACGACAGCCGGTCAGGAGACCGGCGCTACCATAACGGCCCAATCGGCCGACGGCCCCGCTAACTTGCTAACTCGCTAACCTGCTGACTCGCCAACACGCTATAATCAACTCCAGTGCCAAACTCCGCCCGCCATCGCGCCCCTTCTTTCGCAACTGCGGCTCGCGCTGCTGCGGCGGCGGCTCCGGCCGCCTAGATACAGTCTTTCCCTCATCCCCCGAATCTAAAATGGCACCATCCAGCGAGTTTTCTGACCGCTGCCGGGCCCCCGGAGAACGATTTTGGTTCACTGGGGTGGCTGATCCCTGCCCCCTGATCCCTGTTTTCATTACACTGGAGTCATCATGAACGAGTTCTCGCGCATTCAACGCCTGCCACCCTACGTCTTCAACATCACAGGCGAGATGAAGATCTCCGCGCGCCGCCGCGGCGAAGACATCATCGACTTCGGCATGGGCAACCCCGACGGCGCCACGCCCAAACACATCGTGGACAAGATGATCGAAGCGGCGCTCAAGCCGGTCACGCACCGCTACTCGGTCTCAAAGGGCCTGCCGCGCCTGCGCAAGTCAATCTGCGCGTGGTACAAGACCCGCTACAACGTCGATCTCGACCCCGACTCCGAGGCCATCGTCACCATCGGCTCCAAGGAGGGCATTGCCCACCTCTGCCTGGCCATCCTCGACTCGCAGGACACGGTCGTGGTGCCCAACCCCAGCTACCCCATCCACATTTATGGGCCGGTCATCGCCGGCGCGCACGTGGTGAGTGTGCCGGTCCACAACCAGGAAGATTTCCTGGCCGAGCTCGAGCAGCTGATCCCGCGCATGACCCCGCGGCCCAAGGCGCTCATCGTCAACTTCCCCTCGAACCCGACCACGGAATGTGTGGAGCTGCCCTTCCTCGCCCGCCTGGTCGAGATGGCCCGCGAGTACGGCTTCCATCTCATCCACGACATCGCCTACGCCGACATCGCCTTCGACGGCTACAAGCCGCCCAGCGTGCTCGAAGTCCCCGGCGCCAAAGACGTGGCCGTCGAGTTCTTCACTCTTTCGAAGAGCTACAACATGCCCGGCTGGCGCGTGGGCTTCATGGTCGGCAACCCCAAGCTCGTCGGTGCGCTCGCGCGCCTCAAGAGCTACTTCGACTACGGCACGTTTACGCCCATCCAGGTTGCGTCGATCGCCGCGCTCGAAGGCCCGCAGGAGTGCGTCCACGAGATCTGCGAGAACTACCGCAGCCGCCGCAACGTGCTGGTGGAGGGCCTGAACAAGGCGGGCTGGCTGGTGCCCATGCCCAAGGCCACCATGTTCGTCTGGGCCCGCATCCCCGAGCCCTACCGCGAGCTCAAGTCGCTGGAGTTCTCAAAGCTCCTGCTAACGGAAGCCAAAGTAGCTGTCAGCCCCGGCATAGGCTTTGGCGACTACGGCGATGGCCACGTAAGATTCGCGCTCATCGAGAACGAAGAGCGGACGCGGCAGGCGCTACGTGGGATCAGGCAGATGCTGACGAAGGGCGTCGTGCACGCGTAAGAAAACGTGCGAATCCCAATCCATCCCAAGCACGAAAATGGGTGCCCCAGGTCTGGATTTTCAGACCTGGGAAAGCACGAACCCCGACCTTCCTCTCCGTCAGCCTCAACTCCAAACTGAGGCACTCAGCCTTAGTTGCTCTTCGGCTTGTCCAGGATCCCGAGGATCTTGTAGGTTTCACTCTCCATCTTCTTACCGTCCAGACTAACGGGCCAGATCAACTTAGCATTGTCTCCCTTAAAGTCGACTTCAATGCTGTCAATCACTGGGGCACGGCAGCTCCTTCGATTACCTGCAGGACCAGCCATGTGTTCTGCAAATTTGCTCTCGCAATTGACAACCACCAGCCGTCCATCCGGAAGTTGCAGCGTGAACGTGGCACCGTTAACCTTAAATGTCTTTCCGACAGCCGTATTGTTATACACCGCTACATAGTCGTAGCTATCTTCTTTGTCCTGTCGGTCGATTATTTTGACCTCGAGCTTCTGTGCTACCACCGGAAGGGCACATGTCAACAACAGTCCAGCAATGACGATTGTCGGCTTCACAATAAGAGACCTCTCAGTAATTTTGGAGTTTAGTATACATATCCAATCAACAATGGAGCGATTGCGGCCGGGCGGGTGGCCGGGTGCCCCAGGTCTGGATTTTCAGACCTGGGAAAGCACAATCCTCAGCCTTCCGCGTCTTCGATCTTTACGCGCGGCAGCGGAGACAGCGACCCGTGCTCCCGACGCCAGCCCGTCCAGAAAAACTCAACTGAAAGTGATCGAGAGGAACCGGCCGACTTGCTGATAGCGAACGAGTCCGCGCGTCATCGCGAGAAGAATACACGTTGGATTGATGAAGTTGAGGTCCGTGCTTTCCCAGGTCTGAAAATCCAGACCTGGGGCACCCCTTTCCGTGCTAGATTCAGTTTCCTGAGACCATGAGGCACGCGCCGGGTGCCCTGCGCTTTCGCCGCTTTTTGGCGAAAGAGTGGGAGAGCACAAAGCTCAATCGGCCTCTCTCCGTATAAGCGCGAACCTTCCGTCCATCACGGCCCACCAAATTTCCTTTGCACAAAATAACCCCGCCTCCACGCACAATGGAGTCAGAGGAGGAGTGCCTGCTCCAAACCGATGGCGCAACTCCCGGCAAATTCCGGAACAAAAAGTAGGGACTGCGAAACTGTGAAGCAGAAGATAGGCTGAAAAATCAGCCACTTGTTCCCGGGAATCTCACAGTCTCACGGTTTCTGTGGAGCTGTGTTCACCGGAAATTTCCTTGCTCCGGCTGTCACTCTTGGGCACTCCCGTGTCACTATTCTTCAAAGCAAGCCGCATTCAGCCGGGAGGTGTATCCATGAAAGCAATGGGCCCTGGGCCAACGGTCCTCGAAAAAACAGACCGGCGTCCGCTTGTCCGGCGCACATTTCTGCTGCGCTCCGGCGCGCTGGCCGCGGCGGGCCTCTTCGCAAGCTCGTGGCGCCTCGTGGCATTCCCGCAGTCACCCGGCGACAGCGCCACGGCGCAGCCCCAAAAGCCGCGCACTGTAGAGGAGAAAATCACCGGGATCATCGTCGAACACCTCGGCGTCGACGAAAAGCAGGTAGTCCCCACCGCGCGCCTCAAAGAGGACCTGGGCGCAGACTCGCTCGATGTCGTCGAGCTCACCATGCAAATGGAAGAGGCCTTCGATCTCGAACTCTCCGACGAGCAATGCGGCAGTTGGAAGACCGTCGGCGACGTCTTTCAAACCGTCCACGCCGAGCTGGACAAAAAGAAGGCCCCGCCGGCGCACCACGTCTAGCCCACAGCAGCGATTTCAATCGCGGGAGCGGAAGAGCGCGATCCGGTCTGCTTCCACTGCCGTGGCTGCTTCCAGCCAGGGCTCTTCGGCGATCACTGACGTACACGGCCCATAAGAGCAGATGCGGATGCGGCGGGTCGCGGCTTCGCGGCGCAGGCGGTCAAGCACGGCGCGCAGGATGGACCCCGTGAAAGGCGTGTAGAGATAGAAGACTGTGCCGAGGGACAAATCCGCCACGCGCGCGTCTTGATGGAGGAACGAAACCCGATCCAGGTGCAGGTTCAGGCTCTGGGCGCATTGCCGTGCGCGCTCCACGTAGGCCGGCTCCAGCTCGATCCCTATGCAGCGTGCGGGTGTGCAGATCGATACGAGCAAAGGAACGTGGCCCAGCCCGGAGCCGAGATCGACGAGAACATCGGTTGCGGTGAGCGCAGTGAGGCCGATCAGGTTGAAGATGTGGCGCGCCGGAGTGGGCTGATAAAACACCTGCTCGGCGTCACGCGGAATCTCTTCGGCGCCGGGTTCCTCGAATGGAAGCACTCCGCTGACGAGCTCATCGAGATAGTCATAGCCCATGCCGCTGGCCGGCCCGCTCGCAGCTAGAATGGGTACCCACCGCAGCAACAAGGCATCCGGCCCGGACCCGCGCTGAATTTCCCGGCGAATGGCTTCGTAGAGTTCACCATTCGCCGCCTCCAGCCTGGCGCAGATGGCTCTGGCCCGGCGATAGATCTTGGGCTCAATCGGGTCAGTACTGCATGCGGCTTGCGGGACATATGCGTCGAGGCGGTCAAGCGCATCGAGACGAAGGCGAAGCTGATCCGGCTCAAGGAGCGCGGGCTCTTTCTCCAGTTCCGTGACGAGACTCTCAAGCGCATCGGTCAAATGTTGGCAGCTCCATTCATCAGGCAATGCACAATTTCCCCGCGTTGAAACAAAAACGCCGCAGCCCTTTTGGTGGCTGCGGCTCTTTGCGGCTGACTTTCAGCCAATTGCTTACATCTCCTTGACGCCTTCAACGAAGGCCTTCAGCTTGCGGCTGCGCGAGGGATGACGCAGCTTGCGCAGCGCCTTGGCTTCAATCTGCCGGATGCGCTCGCGCGTGACCTGGAAGCTCTGGCCAACTTCTTCAAGCGTGTGCTCCGAGCCGTCTTCAAGACCGAACCGCATCTTGATGACCCGCTCCTCGCGCGGCGTAAGCGTGCGCAGCACCTGCGAGGTGTACTCCTTCAGGTTCACGCTGATCACCGCTTCAGAAGGCGACACGGCCTGGCGATCTTCAATGAAGTCGCCCAGGTGCGAGTCTTCTTCTTCGCCGATCGGCGTCTCCAGCGAGATGGGCTCCTGCGCGATCTTGAGCACCTTGCGCACCTTCGCGACAGGAATGTCCATGCGCCGCGCAATCTCTTCGCTCGAAGGCTCGCGGCCCAGCTCCTGCACCAGCTGGCGGCTGGTGCGGATGAGCTTGTTGATGGTCTCGATCATGTGGACAGGGATACGAATCGTACGCGCCTGGTCCGCAATGGCCCGCGTAATCGCCTGGCGAATCCACCACGTTGCGTAGGTCGAGAACTTGTAGCCGCGGCGGTACTCGAACTTGTCCACCGCCTTCATCAGGCCGATGTTGCCCTCCTGAATCAGGTCGAGGAACTGCAGTCCGCGGTTGGTGTACTTC
>JBAUCP010000097.1:0-2182 GCA_049677625.1 Occallatibacter sp.
GCCCTGGATGGCGACTTGCGCAGCTGGGACGTAGATGGGCTCCATCTCGACGTTGGCTGGCTGCAGGCGGACGACGTTGCCCTCGGTGAAGAAGCGCTTGAGCGTGGTCTCAGTGCCGTGGACGAGGGCGACGACGATTTCGCCCTGGCGGGCGACTTTGGTCCGCTCCACCAGAACGTAGTCGCCGTTGATGATGTGCTCGTCGCGCATGGAGTCGCCGCGGACTTCGAGCGCGAATACGTCGCGGTTGCCCACCACGTCGTGCAGGGAGATGCTTTCCGGGTTCTCCATCTGTTCGACGGGCAGGCCAGCGGCGATGCGGCCGGCGAGCGGCAGCTTGGCGCTCGACCGGGTGCGGGTGCCGGGCGGCAGCAGATCGATGGACCGGCTGCGGTTGTGGACGCGGTCCAGCATGCCCTTCTTCTCAAGATTGGTGATGTGCTTGTGGACGGTGGCCAGGCTCTTGAGGCCCATGCCGCGCGCAATCTCTTCAAAAGACGGAGAGTAGCCGTTGCGCCCAACGAACCGCTCCAGGAAGTCGAGAATCTCTTTTTGCCTTCGCGTGACAGCCATGCGCGCATTATAGCGAATAAAAAGCGAACCGGTGCAAGGGTTTTTTGCAGCAGGACGTTACTTTTTGTTGACATGGCCCGAAATGCAGCGGGTTCGCATGCGCTACGCGCACCCGCCGCGGCGGGCGGGTTAGCGAGTTAGCGGGCTAATGGGTGGATTGGACGTTGGGAATCTACAATCGTGGACATGATACTTGAGACGTTTCCTTTGGGGCCGCTGCAATGTAACTGTACGATTCTTGGCGACGAAGAGGCTCACGAGGCCATCGTCATCGATCCGGGGGACGAGATTGGGCGGATTCACCGCCGGCTTACCGAGCTGGGGCTCAGCGTGAAGCAGATTCTCATTACCCATGGGCATATTGACCACGTGGGCGGGGCGCTGAAGCTCAAACGCCTGACGGGCGCGCCCATCTTTATGAACGGGAATGACCTGGAGCAGTTGAAGATGATGGACAAGCAGGCCGCATGGCTGGGCGTGGCTACGCCGGAGACGGCCGCTCCGGACGAGAACCTGGCGGATGGGATGACGGTGGGGCTCGAGGGCCAGCAGGCGCAGGTGCTCCACACGCCAGGGCATACGCAGGGGTCGGTCTGCCTGCATTTTGCTCCCATGAAGCTGCTGGTGGCCGGCGATACGCTCTTTGCCGGCAGCATCGGGCGCACGGATTTGCCGGGCGGCGACTATGGACAGATCATCGACTCGATCCACTCGAAGCTGCTGGCGCTGCCCGAAGAGACGCGGGTGATTCCAGGGCATGGACCTGCTACGACAATTGGGCGGGAGCGTGAAAGCAACCCATTCCTGATTGGGTGACGCTGGAAATCTGTTTTAGTAAATATAGTCATTACATATATATGCAGGTAATACATCAATGAATACTTGAGCCTAAGGGCGGGTAATATTACTACCTTGATGCGTTCGTAGATAGTCAACCAGGATGATTACTCCGGCGGCGAATTCCTGGAGCGGAGCGAGCAGGCTGACGACCAGCCAGCCGGACTCCGGCATTCCGAAGAAGTAGCCGGGGTGGACCCAGACGCCGCGGTCGAGAAGCTCGAGGACGGTGCGCTCATCAGGCTCCAGCGCCGGGATGCGCAGGACGGCGTACCACCCGCCTTCGAGGCTGAGGCGCTGTGTGGACGGCGCGCGGGTGAGCTGGCGATCGAGCTCGGCCAGATTAGCGGCGGTGCGCTCTCGAATCTGCCCCTGGATTGCGTGGCGGCTGTTGAGCCAGTCCGGCAGTGCGCACTGGACGGGTGCGTTCATGGAGAGGAAGGTGTCGGCGATGACTTCGAGTCGGGCCAGGGTCTGGTCGCGGACAGAATCGCGGTCAGGACCGGTAGCGACGGACGACACCACAATCCACGCGGCTTTCATCTGCGGCAGGCCGGCGATCTTGCTGAGGCCGCTGACGACGAAGACCGGCGTGTCTTGAAGGCCGGCGGCGAAGGTCTGGACGGCGGGATTTTGGCCTTTCTGACCGGTTTCGTAGTCGAGAAAGACCTCGTCAACGATGAGTGAGAGCGAAAACTCGCGGCACAGACGGGCGAGCTCGGCTGCCTCCCAGGGCTTGGTGAAGTGGCCGGTGGGGTTGTTGGGGTGTACC
>JBAUCP010000098.1:0-1579 GCA_049677625.1 Occallatibacter sp.
CTTAAATGCAGGTCCCCTTCGACTTCGCTCAGGGCAGGCTTTCGACTCCCTGCGTCCGCCGCGGCGGACTTCGGTCAGGATGACAAGACTGAATGCGTGCGGGCCTCTGTGGTTTCCCACCTTAGCCGATCCGCAAAGAGCGCGAATCGTCGAAGGTGGGGCACCCGGTCTCCTTGCTTTCGCTCGCTGCTGTCACGAGAAACAAATGCAGGTCCTTCGACTCAGTCCGCTGCGCGGACTTTGCTCAGGATGACAAATTTGAGATTGGATGAGAGGAATAGGAAAAGGCCGCTCCGCGGGTGCGGAACGGCCTTTTGATTTTGCTGCGTGAAGCGCGGGTTTACCGCGCGCCGGCCAGCGAGGGGCGCGGATCGAGCGAGCCGTCGGCGTAGCCCTTGGCGATCTCGGTGATCGGGATGGGGGTGTAGTCGCCGGCGTGGCCGGCCTGGCCGAACTCGGTCATGCGCTGGGCGACGACTTTGGCCATGGCCTCGCGCGCGGGCTTCATGTAATCGCGCGGGTCGAACTTCTCCGGGGTCTCAGCGAAGACCTTGCGGATGGCGCCGGTGATGGCCAGGCGGTTGTCGGTGTCGACGTTGATCTTGCGCACGCCGTTGCGGATGCCGAGCTGAATCTCCTCGACCGGCACGCCCCAGGTGGGGCTGAGCTTGCCGCCGTACTGGTTGACGATGTCCTGCAGGTCCTTGGGCACCGAGGAGCTGCCGTGCATGACCAGGTGGGTGTGGGGCAGGCGCTTGTGGATGGCGATGAGCACGTCCATCTTGAGCACCGAGCCGTCGGGCTTCTTGTTGAACTTGTAAGCGCCGTGGCTGGTGCCGATGGCGATGGCCAGCGCGTCCACGCCGGTGCGCTCGGCAAACTCGACTGCCTGGTCGGGGTCGGTGATGTGATCGAGGCCCGAGCCGCCCGCGCCGTGGCCGTCCTCGACGCCGCCCAGCACGCCGATCTCACCTTCAACCGTCACTCCGCGCTCGTGCGCGTAGTCGACCGTGCGGCGGGTGACTTCGACATTCTCTTCAAAGCTCGACGGAGTCTTGCCGTCCTCTTTGAGCGAGCCGTCCATCATGACGCTGGTGTAGCCCAGGGCGATGGCGCTCTTGCAGGTCTCAAAGCTGTTGCCGTGGTCCTGGTGCATGGCGATGGGAATGCCGGGATTGAGCTCTGCGGCGGCCTGGATGAGCCGGAAGAGGTAGAGGTCCTCAGCAAAGGCGCGCGCCCCGCGGCTGGCCTGTACGATGACCGGCGAATTGGTCTGCTTGGCGGCAATCATGATCGCCTGAATCTGTTCCATGTCGTTCACATTGAATGCGCCGACGCCGTAACCGCCCTTGGCAGCCTCGTCGAGGAGCTGCCGCATCGATACCAGTGGCATAGAGATTCTCCTTTTGCTTTGGATTTGTGCTCGGGCCCTGACAGGGCGGGAAGTCAGCCCGGCTGCGGGAGCCGCAATCATCCTTATGGTAGCAGAGAGTGGCAAGGAAAAACGGAAACAGTGGTCAGTGATCAGTGGTCAGTTTTTCCGTGCCTGGCGAGGGCTAGTGCTATCCCACCCTAGCGG
>JBAUCP010000099.1:0-6766 GCA_049677625.1 Occallatibacter sp.
TGGGCGGTTTACACAACAAACATTGCAACGCCGGCTGCGAACATGGCCGCGGTGGTGATTGCCACAAGAGTCCATCCCAGGCGGGAACTCGGCTGGCCCTGCATCAGCTTCTTGTCTGCGGCGATCATTAAGATTGCAACGAGAAGAAAGGGCGCCAGCAATCCGTTGATGACGGCTGTCCAGTAGAGCGCCTTTACCGGGTTGATGCCAAGAAAATTCAGCGCGACGCCCGCTGCAGTGGAAACAAGAATGAGAGCGTAAAACCAGCGTGCTCCCGATAGATTCTTGTTCAAGCCCTGGCGCCACCCCAGAGTCTCAGCGAACGCGTACGAGGTTGATCCCGCCAGCGTGGGGATGGCGAGGAATCCAACGCCGACAATGCCCAAGGTGAACAAGGTAGCAGCAAACTTGCCCGCGAAAGGTGCGAGGGCTTCAGCAGCCTGGCGAGAGGTTTCGATGTTCGTAATACCGTGCCGGTGGAGGGTAATGGCAGTGGTGAGAATGATAAAGAACATGACCATGTTCGAGAAAAACGCGCCAACGCCCACGTCGATGTTTCTCATGTCAAGCTCTTCGGATGTGGCTCCCCTGCGCAATGCGAGCGTACTCTGGCCCGCCGATTTCTCTTCTTCAACCTCTTCACTCGCCTGCCAGAAAAATAAGTAAGGACTGATTGTGGTGCCAAGGATCGCGACCAGTGTTGCCCATTCATTTCTACTGTGCGGGATCGACGGCACCAGAGTATCGCGCAGCACCTGGCCCCAGTCGGCTCCCACCACGAACGCCGTAATGGGGTATGCAAAAAGCACAAGCACCAGCCACTTGAGGACGTTCGCGATCTGACGATACTGGAGCCGGACCGTGGCCCACGAAATAAGGAGCGCGAACGCGACCACGAACCAATAGGATTTGATTCCCGACAGCATGGCTGCCGCATCGGCCATGCCTGCGAGATCCGCTGCGATGTTAATCGTGTTTGCAATCAGCAGGGCTATTGCGAAGGCAAGCAAAAGCCATTTTGGAAATCGCTGCTTGAAGTTCCCGGCCAGGCCCTTTCCGGTCACTTTGCCGATGCGAGCGCACATCATTTGAACCGCGGCCATCAGCGGCCAGGTCAGAAGTGCGGTCCAGAGAAGCGTGGTTCCGAGCTGCGCGCCGGCGACGGAATATGTAGCGATACCGGAGGGATCATCGTCCGCAGCCCCAGTGATGATGCCGGGTCCGAGCGACCTCAGCAGCGATCGAATCCACCGGGATGGGACGGATGACGGCATCAGAGGGCCGGGCGTATGCTCCGCAGGGATCAAAGCGCGAATCGGAACAGTATTGCGAGAGCCATGGGCTCAAGTCTGCGCACAGCCATATTCAGTCGCAGCAAAAAGCGATAATAGGCTTTCGCTGCGTCCAACTTCCACGCGTGTACCGTGTCATACCTTGGTTTTCTCATGGTCCTCATTCGCCCCACGAGCCGCATCCTTAGCCTTACCCCAGGCATTCTCAACCGTGCCCTTTACCTGCTGAGCTCCGCCTTCTACCTGGAGCCGAGTATTGCCTGTCAGCTCGCCTGCCTTGCGCTTCGCGCTTCCCACCGCTTCGTCGATAGTGCCCTTCACTCGATTTTTATTCATATGTCCGCCTCTGTGGATTCAACTCGTGCAGCCTCGACGAAGGCGCCGAAATGAAATCTCGGCGCCTCGATCGAAGATGATGCATGTCTTTGCTTGTTAAACGGCGCGTCGGCGCCCCGACCTCAGATACGGGATCGGCGCCACGAGCGCAGGCCTGCACTGTTCGGTCATTCGACTGTTGGCACAGGGTGTCAATGGTTCGTGCTGCTATTTGCCGCCGCGATTTGGACCAGCCGTATGACCGCGCCCATCGCGCACTTCATTTCCCTTGAATTGATCGGGAGATCTCCGCTGCGCTGCGGGCCTATCGCCAACCTTAGGCATTGGGCCGCTATAGCCGTGCTGTGGATCGAAGCTGTTATCAACTTTGCCCTGAAAGTCGTTGGACCCATGAAACCACGGACCAACGCCAATGAAGGCGCCGCCAGTAAACCATTCCGGACCGTAGTAGCCGTCGGGAACGCAGTTATAAGGAGCGTAGTCGTAGTAACCATAGGGGCAATCGGGGGCGACTCCGACGCTGACGCTGATCTGGGCCTCTGTCTTCGGAGCGCACGCTATCAGGCAGACCGCGGCAGCAGCGGCTAAAGCAAGAATCTTGATCCTGTTCATGAACTCTCCTCACAATCGTTGGGGCGTCATTTCCTGCTCCAACCTGTTTTGAGCGTAGCGGCTCAAATCAGCTGAGTCTGAGCAGTTCGGACCATGTGCGGTGTACATGACGCGGCCCACTTACAGGGGCGCTTCGAGTTGAGGGGTCCTATTCGCGTGGCAGAAGGGAAGCGTCGAGGCGGGTGAAGCGGAAGCCTGACACGGGCATTAGCGAGTTCTATCGCCAAGGCCGCCGGGAGCGATCGTGAACGCGAACCGGCTCTCCTGGAATACGCAAGGCACGGTGAAAAATGAACAGGATCAACACTACTTGCACAATTGTCATTGCGCCCTCTCCTGTGTGCTCCCGGATGAAATCAGCATTTCTTTGAGCATCGGTATCGCGCTGCCGTACCGCGGAGAGAGCCATGGCCCGCTGACCGGCAATTGCCTATTCCGTGCGTGGGCCGGAAGCGGCGGAGCAAAATCCAGCACAACCTGAACTGCACTCTGCTGGATTCTGAGCGGAAAAACCTCTACTCTGGCCAGAACGAACCACCGGTACGTTGTCAGGTGGATACGTCGAACTTCCACGGCGTTGAAGTATTCGCTGATGCTGCGAAGAGCGAGCTTGAGTGCGCAGGCTATAGCTTGCTGCGATGTTTCGCCGACACCGCTTCGCAGCGATCCGTCGGCGATTCGGATGAAATGCCATCCGCACATTTGAATCTTCTTTTCAAGCCGGCTCGCGCCTCCTAACCGAACGAAGTTCCAGCCCTCCCGAAACTCCTCGGTAGCCAGCTTAAGGCGAACGGGGAGTTCGATTTGTGCGCGTAAGAGCACGCTAAGCTCGGTTATCTTCAGCATCGGCCTGCCTCTTTCCTTTTGCTTTGCGAAGATGAGCTTCATAGTTCTGATTTTCCCCGGGCTGAAGCGCGGAGGTTCGAGAAGAGTACCGGTCGTGAAACGCCGACAAAAATGTCTGATTTTCCGGCTGGGAGGTTACGTAGTGAACCGGACTCCCGCAATAGATGCAATTTGTTTCGCGTTCCGAGCCGATTGCGCCGTGGAGGACCTGAGGAAAGGTCTTCAGACATTCCGGGCATTCAATGCTCAGGTAACCCTCTCCAGCAGCGTTGCGCCGGTGTCTTGTGATCCAGACGGGCGCAGGCGCAGCATGAGGCTGCTGCGCCTTCCGCTCCGGCCGGGGGAGGGATTCTACGATGCTCAACAGTGTGCCGAGACCGCCGCCCTTGTAATAAAACGCATCGGCGGTAACGCCCGAAGGCACTTCGTTGCCGGAAAACGCGCCGCTCATGGCGATCAGCCGGATTCGCGGAAACCGGCGCCGGACCACTGGGAGCAGTTCGAAGCCGGACATGCCCGACATGTTGAGGTCGGAGATGAGGATTTCGGGGGCTTGGCGGCGGATCTCATCTAATGCTGAGAGGCCGTCCGCGGCAGACCGCGCGCTATACCCGTTCTCCATGAAAATTTGCGATAGCGAGACTCGAATTAAAGGCTCATCGTCAACGATAAGCAGGTCTGCTTTCGTTTCGGGCATACACGTCTCCCAGATCGCGGCATTTATTGTGACGAGTATGCCGTTGCATTTGTGGAAAAGATGTACAGTTTTGCACATAAAAGAGAAATTCTTAACTACTGATTTTGCCGGGCAGCCCGCGAACTCGGCAGGCAAGATGCGCTAACGAAGTGCTTGAGCACATTACCGATATCGAGTTCGATGCGGAGCTCGTATGGGTGCAGCAATGTACTGACCCCTCAACATATGGAGTAGTACGACTTCAATCTTGAAACACTACCCTGCCGATATCCTGACGCGTGAAATCTCGCCGAAGAAAAGTAGAAGCGTGCTCAAAGTTGACCAGAAAGCCTCCTCCGTTTCGCTTAGATTCCGCATATTGTGCAAAGCAAATACGAAGGAGGTACAGAATGGACCATCAGACAAGTCCTCGTTATGCCCATCGGCCAAACAAGATGGATCATACGATTCAATATGCACAGCGTGTTTTGCAACGGTCGCCTCAGTAAGCGACGAAGCTGAACTTGCCCGGCATGAACATGGCCATGTCTGCAAGCCATTTTGGCCTTATGAAGCCGGCAAGTAGCCGACCGCGTCGCTCCCAAGGACCCTCGAAAGGCAACGCAGCGTTCTGTCTTCTCCCGTGCCCCCGGTCGCGTCGTGCCTCTTTCGCAAAGTACATTCCTTTATTTCGATCGCCATCTTTCGCATCCCTAAGCGAGCTAAGGATGTTGTTGTCCTTCTTTTAGGTATGGTTCAACCGTCCTTCGTAGAGCCGGATTGCTCAGACAACGCCAGTCAACGTCTCTAAAGTGAGAGTTACCTAGTGCGCCTCAGTGCGCGGAAGCAAGTGACGCTGCGCATGGGTAGAAAAAGTGAGACATGAGACATATGAAAAAGGCAATGGCATTAGCGGCAGTACTCAGTTTGACGAGCATCGGCTGGGCGGGAACCAATCGCGAAGCAACCGACAACCGGATGAATCATGCAGGCGCGGTGCTGCACGAGATCATGTCGGCTCCGGATAAAGGCATACCGGAGGAAGTCCTGGAACACGCGAAGTGCATCGCTGTCGTGCCCAATCTGCTCAAGGGCGGCTTTGTGTTCGGCGCTGAGAACGGCAGAGGCGTTGCCACTTGCCGTACCGCAGATGGTTGGAGCGCACCGGCGTTCTTTACCATCACTGGCGGAAGCTGGGGATTGCAGATCGGCGTGGAAGGCGTGGATCTGGTCATGATCATCCAGAACGACAGTGGAATGCGGCGGTTGATCGGTAGCAAGTTCCAGCTTGGCGCGGACGCCTCAGCGGCAGCCGGGCCGGTTGGACGCCATGCTTCCGCCGACACAGATTGGAAGATGGATACCGAGATCCTGACTTACTCGCGCGCCCACGGCGTCTTTGCCGGACTAACGTTGACCGGCGCTGCGATTCGCCGCGACGACGATTCCACTGAGGCCGTCTACGGCCGCGACGTCTCCACTCGCCGCATTCTGCAAGGCAGGGAAGCCGTGCCAGCCTCGGCACAATCGTTCCTTGACGCAGTCAGCGATGCGAAGGCACAGTCGATCGCATCCAACTAGCTGTCAATCGTAAATGCTCGCGGGCGCCATGGGATGGGCTTTGATTCCCGTGGCGCCCGTGAGGCGAAGGAGGAGGTATGCTCTGGACAATCTTCGTGATTCTCGTGGTCCTGTGGCTGCTGGGATTCAGCCTTCACATTGCAGGCAGCTTGATTCACATTTTGCTGGTGGTCGCTTTGATCGTCCTGGTTGTCAACCTGGTCTCCGGCCGCAGCAGCGCTTAGTGAAGTGGCCCGGGCCCATGGCAACGCGGCGAGTTCGGACCGATGTTTTGAAAGAGCAAAACAATAGACGGCAGTGAAGAGCATTGCGATGAACCAAACTTTGCCGTCATTGATCTCTTGCCGTGAAATAGCGGTGTTTCAATGCGCGTTCGACTACTTTAAGAGTTCGGCGTTTACAAGAGTGCGCGTGTCTCACACGCATGCCTAGCGCGGAAGGGCAATCCCATCGATTGATGCCTTGCAATTGCTTCATCGAGAAGCGCGCGCGCCTTCTCCCGGTCACCGGATTCATTGCGCTGAAGCAGCATCATTGCATACCATTCCATGGCCACTGGTTGAAGATGCCTGTAGGGGGCAGTCTCAGTCTGGTGCAGGGCGGTCAGGTGATGGTGTTCGGCTGCGGGCAAATCGCCGGCGCAGGCAGCGGTAATACCGGCAACGGTGCGAAAGGGCGAGAGCAAGGAATAGGTCCATGCTCCGGTCAGAATCAACTCCTCAGTGAGCGGCCGCAGCGCAGCCAGATCTTCTGTCCGTCCAAGATGCGCCAGGCCAATCACCGATCTCTCCAGCCCAGTCCAGGCGCCCAGCGAATTGAGTTGCCCCGAAACCGGGGACTTCCAATGGCGGCGAGTCCAGGCGCTCTCCGCCCTGGAATCGCCGCTCTCGGCAAAGGCCGCAAAGAGACAGGCTTCCGACAGACCCGACAAATAGGACTTGCCTTCCACTTTCAAGCCCTGGGAATACCAGCTCTCGGTCTCCGCCAGATCTCCAGACCACAGGGCGAGATGGCCCCGCTGGATGCTGGTTGCGAAATTCCAGCCCACATTGTGGGCAGCGCCAAAATCCCACGCCTCAACGGTCTCGGCACGCGAGGCCGCCAGGTCGCCGCGCGCCGCGCTCACCACCGAGGCTCCGATCTTCAGCGCCCACACGGCGCCATAGTGGCCAATCTTCTCCGCCCGGGTCATGGCATCGCGCAGCGCAACTGCTCCCAGCTCCGGCCCGCCGCAGTAAATCTCTGCCCAGGCTCCGTAAAACTCCACTGAAGAAGCGCTCCACGCGTCGCCTCTCGCCAGGCAGGATGCGGCAACCCGCGGGGCATCAGTCCGTACTTTTTCCAATTGAAAGGACTGGTAATAGTGGATCGCCTCCAACATATTGGGTTCCGGCGATGCGGTCTTGCTGGGTTGACGCAGTGC
>JBAUCP010000100.1:0-7801 GCA_049677625.1 Occallatibacter sp.
TGTTGCCCAGGACCATGGGCCCCACGCGCCAAGCGGGAACATGCGCGATGTGCCAGAGCCAGTGGGTGTTCGAGACGGAGGGAAAAAAGACGCCGAGAAATTTACCGAAGGCCACGCAGACCGCAGCGATGGTGCCTGTCTGGATGACGAGGAAGAGCGTCCAGCCAAAGAGAAATCCCCACAGCGGCCCCAGCGACTCGCGCAGATAAACGTACTGGCCGCCGGCCTTCGGCATCATCGCGGCCAGCTCGCCGTAGCTGAGCGCGCCGATCAGCGTCATCACCGCCGTCACCAGCCATGCGCCCAGGTAGAGCGCCGGCGAATCGACGCCGCGCCCGATGTCGGCATCCACAATGTAGATGCCCGAGCCGATCATCGAGCCAATGACGATGGCCGTCGCGCTGAAGAGGCCGAGAGTCTGCGCCAGCCTGGGCGCCTGGCCTGGCGCGTCGGGGTCCGAGGTGGGAGCTTGGTCAGAGGTCAACACTTGAAGAGATTTTTACCTGATTCGCCCGGCATTGTCTTGGTTTTTCTCTGACTGGTCTTGTTTGCAAGGCTGCAAGCCGCAGCTTTTCAACCCAGCTCGGCCAGCCAGCGGCGAAACTCGGCGGCCGGGTCGGGAGTGCGGAAGATGGCCGCGGCCACGGCGACGGCGCTGGCTCCGGCCGCCAGCACTTCAGGCGCGGTTTCGAGGGTAATGCCCGCGGCTGCAGTCAGAATCCGGTCCGGCCCTGCCTGCTGGCGCAGGCGACGAACGCCCTCCGGGCCAATGGGAGCCTTCGCGGTCTGCTTTGTGGTCGTTGGATAGACCGGGCCGACGGCCAGATAGTCGGCCGGAGCGTCGAGAATCCCTGGGATCAGCGTATCGCTGCCGCCAAAGGTGCCTATGATTCGCTCCGGACCGAGACGCCGGCGTGCTTCGGCAGCCGGCATGTCTCCAGCATCCACGTGGACACCGTCAAATCCAGCCTGTTCAACCAGATCAGCGCGATCATCGAGAATCAGCTTGATGTTTGAGCCGGGCAGTGTGACGCGTAGAACGGCCGCGTCGGCGAGCAGCTCGGCGTCTGAACCGGTCTTGTTGCGGTATTCGAGCAGCGTGACGCCGGCCGCGACAAGCTCGCTGCCCAGGCGATAAAGGAATTCCTGCCGGCCTTCAGCGGGAATAATGGAAGCGTCGAGAATCGGATAAACCCTGGGAAACAGAAACCGCATGATGCAAGGTTAGACGACCGGAGAGCCGGCGTCAGTGCTCTCCCACCTTAACCGATTCGTAAAAGAACACGAATCGGCGAAGGTGGGCACCCAGAGTCGTTTTCTATTCCCTATTCCCTATTCCCTATTCCCTATTCCCTATTCCCTATTCCCCGTTTTTCTCACATCTCGTCGGCTGAGGGTCCATACGTGCCCGGCCGCTTGGCGCCCAGCACGCGTAGATACACGCCCACCTGCGCGCGGTGGTGAATCGTGTGGCCGATGACCCAGTTGCGCCACACTGAATACTTCGGCTCGTCGATCCACACCTGGCCGCCCACGCCAAACTTCCAATTGTCGCCCCACCTGGCCGGGTCAAAGGCCGCCAGCGCCTCCTTGGCCTTGGCTGTGTCCTTGTCCAGGCGCTCCAGCAGCGCCTCGGTCGAAGCGGGCATGTAAGCTTCGAACTTGTGGCCGGCCGGGAAGGTGAGTTTGTCCGTGGTCAGGGTATGCACCGCCCAGTCGCCCATGGTCTCCGCCGTATGTCCTGCTAACCGTCCCAGGGCCATAGACTTGGGGCTTGGCTTGAAGGCAAAGTCAACGTCGGCCGGAATGGCGGCTAGAATCTTGCGGGTCCGTTCGGTTTCGCGATCGTATTCAGCAATCAGTTCCTTTTGAAAGTCCATCGTGCAACCTCCTCAAGCTGCGAGAGCAAGCATAGCTCAGGTCGATGTAGAAAAGCGAATAAAAAACGAAGATTTATCGGAAATTTTCTAACCGGCTGTGAGGCAATCGGAGGCAATAAGTCGTCGTCAATCACTTCTGCTCAGCCCCGCATCCAAAGTGATGCTAGAATGTATCACATGAAAACCGTATCCGTGCGCGACCTGCGCTACGACTTCCCAATGGTGGAGGACTTGCTGCGCGAGGGTGAAGAGATCCGCATCACCAAACGCCGCAAGACCATCGCGCGGCTCATCCCCGAGCCAACCAATCCGGTGGAGCTTCCTGATTTTCTCGGCCGGATGGGGGCCCTCTTTGGTTCCCGGATGCAGCCGGTGAGCGGAGCCGAAATCGTTCGCCTCGATCGGGACGGCGAGTGACCGGGTGCGCCGATGATCTATCTCGATACCAGCCTCGTGGTGTCGCTCTACTGCCTCGATGCCAACTCAGCGGCTGCGGCGGCAGCGCTGCAAACGGCGCGGTCTCCGCTGCTCATCACCACGTTTGGCGAGCTCGAAACGGTGAATGCGTTTGGATTGCGCGTCTTTCGTAAGGAGCTGGCCGGTTCGCAGGTGGATGCTGTGCGGCAGAACTTCGAAAAGGACCTGCGCGCCCGAGTATTTCTGCTGCGCGAGCTGCCGCCACCAGCACTCACGCGCGCGCGCCAATTGTCGCAGTTGACGGCAAAGCTGGGAACGCGCACCGCCGACCTGCTCCACGTGGCCGCCGCTCTGGAATTGGGCGCGACTGGCTTCTTCACCTTCGATCTGCAACAGAGAAAGATGGCTCAGGCAGCGGGACTGAAGCTGAATCGATGGCCGTGAGTCCGCGCCTCGCAGCTTCCCTGCCTATTTCTTCGTCCCGCCCGCCGATCCTGCACTTCCCGGCTGCCGCGGCAGCGCAAACGCCACATAAGCCCCGCCCACCGGCCCGTTCGGGTCGCGGCCGCCGCTGGCCACAATGACCACATACTGCCGCCCGTCCACCATGTACGTGGAGGGCGTGGCAATCCCCGCGAAGGGCAGCTCGGTCTCCCACAGCAGCTTGCCGGTGCTGCTGTCAAAGGCGTGGAACTTGCGGTCGTAGACCGTGGCGCCGATAAACACCACGCCGCCAGCGGTGACGATAGGGCCGCCGTAGAGCTCCGTGCCCGTGTCTTTCATTCCCTGCTTGGCCAGTTCCGGGTACTCGCCCAGCGGAATCTTCCAGAGATACTTGCCGGTCTTCAGGTCGATAGCGTTGAGCGTGCCCCACGGCGGCGTCGTGGCCGGGTAGCCGTCGGGATCGAGGAATTTGCGGTAGCCGGTGAAGACGAACTCGGGCGGCTGGTTGGCCGCGGCAGCCGGCTGCGCAGCGCCCACGCCAAGATAGCGGAGCAAAGCGTCGAGCTCCGGCGACTGGATGTCCGGCTCGGGAGGCATGCGCCCTTTGCCGTCGTGGATGAGCGCGGTGATCTGCGCTGCGGTCATGCGCGTTCCCGCCCCGATCAGCATGGGAAACGAGGGAGGGATACCTTCGAGATGATCGCCGTGGCAGATGGCGCAGCGGTCCTGGTAGGCCTTGGCGCCGGCCGGGTCAAAAGCGGCATGTTCCCCCTCGTCTGGAACAGAGGCCAGTTCCTTGCCTGCGCCGGCTTCCACCGGAGTGCGCAGGTAGTCGAGCAGCGCGGTGAGCTTCGGCTGGTCAATATTCGGGAACGACGGCATGCGGCCGCCGCCGTGACGGATCGTATCGGCTATTTTGCTTGCGCCCAGGCGATGCTCGACATCGATGAGCGAAGGAAACGTGGGCGGGGAGCCGGCGCGGCTCACGCCGTGGCAGACAGCGCACTGCTGCATGTAAAGCTGCTCTCCCGCGCTGCCGCCGCGCGCCACCGGAACCAGCCCGCCGGTCCACGCCAGCTCGGTTGAGCCCACGTAGAGCGTGTCGGTGGCAGGGTCAATCGCCGGGCCGCTCCACTCGCCGCCGCCGTCGAAGCCGGGAAAGACGACCGTCTGCTGGCCAACAGTGAGCGGATAAAACTGGCCGTTGCTGCGCAGCGTACTGAATTCTTTTTCAGCCCAGGCGTGCGCTGCGAGCGTGCGGTTGGTGAGCATGTCCGCGGTGAGCTGCTGGCGGGTGAAGGGCAAAGGCCAGTCCGGCGCGGGCTGCGTGGGCGAGGCCACTTCTCCGGGTACGGTGCTGGCCGCGTATGGATGCTCGTGGATCGGAAAGAGCGGCTGGCCGGTGAGCCGGTTGAAGAGATAAACGTAAGCCTGCTTGGTGATCTGCGCCAGCGCCTCGGTAGTCTGGCCGTTCACGTGTAGCGTATAGAGCGCGGGCGGCGAGGGAAAATCGCGGTCCCAGATGTCGTGATGCACGCCCTGAAAGTGCCACAGCAGTTTGCCCGTCGCTGCGTCCAGCGCGAGCAGTGTGTTGGCATAGAGGTCGTCGCCCACGCGGTCGCCGCCGTAGAAATCCATTACTGCCGAGCCGGTGGGAGCGTAGACGATGCCATGTTCGGCATCGAGCGCCATACCGGCCCAGTTGTTCGCTGCGCCCGCGGTCTTCCATGCGTCGGGCGGCCAGGTTTCGTAGCCGGGCTCGCCGGGGCGAGGAATGGTATGGAAGGTCCAGCGCAGCGCGCCGGTACGCACGTCGTAAGCGCGAATGTCTCCGGGCGGAGCGGGATGGGTCTCAGGGTTGCGGCCGCCCACGATGATCAGGTCTTTGTAGATCACGCCGGGAGTGGTGAGCGCGATGGACTGCTCTTCGTAGTTGCCGCGCAGATTTTTCCTGAGGTCGATGCGGCCGTCTTCTCCGAAGCTCGCAATGGGCTTGCCGGTTTCAGCGTCAAGGCAATAGAGGAAGTTCATCACCCCGGCGAAGATGCGCGCCTCCTTGCCGTCGGTCCAGTAGGTAACGCCGCGCACGGGCTGCGTGGCCCGAATGCCGGAGTCGAACTTCCATTTGAGTTTGCCGGTCGCGGCGTCGAGCGCGATGACCTTCTGGGTGAGCGTGTACGCGTAGAGCGTGCGGCCCACAATAAGCGGATTGACCTCGAGATTTCCCTTCTCGCCGGTGTCGTAGCTCCAGGCGAGCTTGAGCGCGTGCACGTTGGCGCGGTTGATCTCGGTGAGCCTGGAGTAGTGGTCGCCGTTCTGGCCGCCGCCGTATGCGGGCCAGCCCACGGAGGTCTGGGCGGCGCAAGCAGCGCTCAGCAGGCAGGCAATCAGTAAAGGTCGAAGAAGCACGTTCAAGCCCGTCTCTCGTTTTCTATGCGGTGTACTTGATGATGGTCATAAAGCCAAAGTCCATGTGGAGCTGCTGATGGCAATGCAGAAGCGTATCGCCGGGGTTGTTGGCCGTAAAATCCACGGCGACGGTCTGGAGCGGCATCATGTTGATGACATCTTTGCGTAGGCCGCTGAGCTGCGCGGGTCCGATCTGCGCCACTTCAAATGTATGCCGGTGCAGGTGGATCGGATGCTGGTCGCCGCTGCCGTTGCGCAGCACCAGCCGGTAGCGCTTGCCCGCCTGCACGCGGATGGGGTCCGCATCCGGCCATGACTTGTTGTTGATGGTCCATGTGTCGAACTGCGAGCCGTTCATGGGGCCGATATCGCGAAAGGTGAGCGTGACGGTCTCATCCGGCGCTGCCGCGGGCGTTGCGGATGCGAACTGCGCGTAATCCCACGCCGCGGGCGCAGAATCGGTCCACACCGGCGGGCCGGATTTGCCGGCGTACTCGACCACGATGCCCAGGCCCATCTTGCGCGCGTCCGCGAGCGTGGAGCCCAGCACCCATACGCCGGGCGAGTTCATCTCGATGATCGCATCCACGCGCTCGGCAACGGCCAGCGAGAGCGCCTCGACCGGCTTGGGATTCGGCACTGGATTCCCGTCCAAAGCGATCACTTTGAAGGTGTGGCCGGGGAGCGCCAGCACGGCATTCTCGGTGGCGCTCGAGTTCAGCAGATGCACAAGAATGCGCTGCCCCTGCTTGACGCGGATCGGCTCGCCCGAGCCGAGCATGTGCTGATTGATCGTGGCGTATTTGTAACCCACGTCGGAGCCCGTGGTGAGCGGCTGATTGGATGAGACGGCGCGCATCGCCGAAACCATGGGAACGAACGATGGCTCCCAGTGGTGGATGGCGAGAAAGATCTCCTGGTCGTAGCCGCCAGGCGAAGATTTGCCTTCAATCATCAAAAAACCGAACTGGCCGGTATAGGTGCTGCGGGTCAGGTCGCCGCCTGCGCCCGCGTGGGTATGGTACCAGCGCGTGCCGGCGGGCCGCGGCGTAAAACTGTAGCGGAGATGGCCGCCGGGCGGGATCATGGGCGAGCCTTCTTCCATGGCGCCGTCGTTGAGCGAGTCGATGGCAAGGCCGTGCCAATGAACGATGTCGGCGTTGGCGCTCGAATTGGTCACGTCGATCTGGACCGGAACGCCTTCGCGCAGGCGCAGGATGGGCCCGGGAACCTGGCCGTTGTAGGCGATGGTCTTTACCGAGACGCCGGGCGCAATGTCGAGCGTGATGGGCGCAATGTCGAGCGTGTAATCGGCCTTCGCGGCTGCCTGCGGAGCGGACGCAACCGCCTCGAACCCGTGCAGACGCGGGCTTACGGCAACCAGACCGGCTCCCAGCGCCAGGCCTCCGTTGCGCAAAAAGCTTCTGCGCCCGACCCGTCGCGTGGAACCCATTGAAACCCCCGAGGTATCGTGATCATGAAACGAACCGATTGTTTCACAGCCGCGCGAGATCGCGAAAGCAATTGCCAAAAATCAGATGGGACTCAGCGAAAGCGGCTGGAGACGAACGAGGCCGACCATGCCTGCTGCCATCCCGGCGAGCCGCGCAGCGGCACCGCGCCGCCGGCGGGCACCGGGGTTGGCGGCGGAATGGGTGTCTGCGCCGGAGGATCGACGCGCAGGTAGTCGAGGTGGCCGTAATTCCACGCGTCCGGAATGAGGTTGGGAGGCGCAAAGTTGGGCGGCGCGACCGAGGGGCCGAAGCGGCCCAGCGCCGACTGCCACCAGGGATGATCGCGGCCTACGATCTCCCCGGCTAAGTTGCCGAGGGGGAAGGCCCATTGCAGAATCTCGTCCTGCATGGAGGTGAGAACCGTGATGGAGTCTACTTTGCCCGGCACATCGGCGAACTCCGCCGTCAGGCAGTCGTCTGAAACGGCGCCGGCCATCAGGATGGCGCGCCGCACACGCCGGTTCATGGTGGAGATGGCCTGAAGCACCACGCGCGTGCCCAGGCTGTGGGAGACCAACGACACGCTGGCCGCGTCGGCAAAGTTCGCGTCGACGAACTGGCCCACCATCGTGCCCGCCTGCATCGCGTTTGCCGGCTCGACCGGATAGCTGAGCGCGTAGACGGAGTCCGAGTCGCCCGGCCAGAGAAGGCCCACGAAGACCGCGGAGCCAGGAAGCTGCAACAGCGGCTCCCACTCCGAGAGGCACTCGACGCCGTCATGCTGGTTCACGTTGAAGCCATGGGTGCCGATCAGAACGTCTTTGCCGTAGATGAAGCTCTTGAGATCGTTGATGCTCAACGGCGCAGACGAGCCGACCGTCGCCGTGCACGCAGTGATGGCCGCGGCCACGCCTCCGCCGCCGGCCAGCGCTCGCGAGTTCAGAAAAACGGTCATTACGGAATCACCTTCTTCACCGCCTGCATGGTGTTGACGGCGGTGGTCAGCGCGGTGGAAATGTCCTTGGCGATGGGCGCAAGCGGAGTGGCAAGCACACCCACCAGAAAGGCGAGAGCGATATCACGCCAGTGCGCGCTGCTGAACAGCATCATGCCCTCCAGGCTCCATGCGCCGGCCAGCGCCAGTACTACGGCAAGAAACGCGGCCAGCGTACGCGTGCCGTTGCGGTAAACCTGGTC
>JBAUCP010000101.1:0-4107 GCA_049677625.1 Occallatibacter sp.
GTTGGGCACATAGTCCAGCTTGCAGTCGGTGTCGGGCGCGTCGAGATTGATGGTGGGCGGCAGCATCTGGTTTTCGAGAGCCAGCACGGTGATGCCTGCCTCAAGGCCGCCGGCGCCGCCGAGCAGATGGCCGGTCATGGACTTGGTGCCGCTGATCTTGAGCTTGTGGCTCAGCGCGTGCTCGCCGAAGACCAGCTCGATGGCGCGGGACTCGTTGCCGTCGCCTGCCGGTGTTGACGTGGCGTGCGCGTTCACGTAGCCCACATCTTCAGGCGCGATGCCGGCGTCTTTGAGCGCGGCTCTCATGCTGCGCTGCGCGCCTGCGCCCTCGGGTGCGATGCCGGTCATGTGATAGGCGTCGGCGCTCATGCCGTAGCCGGTGACCTCGGCCAGAATCTTTGCGCCGCGTGCGCGCGCAAATTCCAGCTCTTCGAGAATCAGAACGCCCGCGCCCTCGCCGATGACGAAGCCGTCGCGGTCCTTGTCAAAGGGTCGGCTGGCGCGGGTGGGCTCGTCGTTGCGCGTGGAGAGCGCGCGCATGGCGGCGAATCCGCCCACGGAAAGCGGCGTGACCGCAGCCTCTGAGCCGCCGGCGATCATCGCATCCGCGTCGCCGTGCAGGATCATGCGCACCGAGTCGCCGATGGAGTTGGCGCTGGTGGCGCAGGCCGTGGCGGTGGCCGAGATGGGGCCCTTGGCGCCATAGCGAATGCTGAGCTGCCCGGCGGCCATGTTGATGATGGTCGCGGGAATAAAAAATGGTGAGAGCTTGCGCGGGCCGCCCGCAAGCAGGTTGGCGTGCTCGCGTTCGATAATCTCGAATCCGCCGATGCCGGAGCCGATGAAGACGCCTACGCGGTCAGCGATCTCCGGCGTGATGACCAGGCCCGACTGAGCCATTGCCTCCTGGGCGGCGGCGAAGGCAAAGTGGATGAAGCGCCCCATCTTGCGGGACTCTTTTTTATCCACAAAGTTGAGCGGGTCGAAGTTTTTCACTTCGGCGGCGAAGGTGACGGGGTAGCCGGCGGTATCGAAGCCCTGAATGGGAGCCATGCCGCTGGCTCCGGCCACAAGCTGCCGCCATACCTCGGGAGCGGTGTTGCCTACACCGCAGAGCAGCCCCAGGCCGGTAATTACGACTCTACGGTTCGTCGCCAGGGTCAATTGCTACTTGCCGCCTTTCGCGTTCTTCTCGATGTAGTCGATCGCGTCTTTCACGGTCTTGATTTTTTCGGCGTCCTCGTCGGGAATCTCCAGGTCAAACGCCTCTTCAAACTGCATCACCAGCTCGACCACATCGAGCGAGTCGGCACCCAGGTCTTCCTGGAAGCTGGCGCCGGGGGTCACTTCGGCTTCGTCCACCTGCAACTGCTCGACGATGATCTGCTTCACTTTTTCTTCAACGGCCATGCGTGCTTCTCCTCGTATGGTTCAAAAACTGGGAAAAAGTACCGGAACGCGAAAAGTTCGCTCCGCTGCTTACAATACCGGCCAACGGCAGGAAAAGACAACCGCCGCACGCAAAAAGATGCGAATGGCCCCGAGTTCCAAGTCTACCGGCCCGCCGGAGGGAGTGTAAAGGTGCGCGGCTGTGGGGAAATGATTCAGGTGCAAGGGAATAGGGAATAGGAAACAGGGAACAGGAAAACGGCCGCGAATTGCACAGGCGCGAGGCGTACATTAGGCGAAGGAGATTTTTCTGATGGCAAGCTCTTCCATTCTGTTTGCGCTGATCGCAATCGCTGTCTTTCTGCTGGGTCTTTGGGTGGGCTTTCGCCAGGGACGCGCGCAGGTGGAAACGGCCGTAGACAATGAGCGAAAAGTTGCCGAGGCGCGCGAGTCAGCGGCGCGAGAGCAACTGGAAACGGCCAAAGCCGAGGTTGCGGTACTGAAACCGAAGGCGGTTGAACTGACGCGCGTTGAGGAGCAGCTCAGGAACGAACAGGCAAAATACGCGCAGATGAAGGCCGACCTGGATGCGGCATTCAAGGGCGCCGCTGCCGATGCGCTGCGCGCGAATACGGAATCCTTTCTGGTGCTGGCCAAGCGGGAGCTAGGCGGGCAGGCGCAGGATGCAAAGCAGACGCTGGAAGCGAAAGAACTGGCCATCAAGAATCTGCTGGACCCGCTGGGTGCAGCTCTGAAGAGCCTGGACGAGCAGACGCGCGCAATGGAGAAGGAGCGTTCAGGCGCTTATGGCCAGATCAAGACTCTCGTCGAAGGCATCGGCAAGGAAATTCCTGAATCACTGCGTTCGCTGCGCAGCGAAACTTCGCAGTTGATTACCGCGCTGCGCGCGCCCAAGACGCGCGGCAACTGGGGCGAGCTGCAGCTCAAACGGTGCGTAGAGTACGCGGGGATGGTGCAGTACTGCTCGTTTGCCGAGCAGACGACAGCGCGCGACGCGGACAACAATCTGCTGCGCCCGGATATGACGATTCAGCTGCCGAATGGGCGCTCCATCATCGTGGATGCGAAGACGCCGCTCGATGCGTTTCTCTCAGGCGGCGAGAACGGCGATCCTGCTGCGCAGGCTTTGCGGTTTGCGGCTCATGCAGAGCGGGTAAAGGCTCACTTGCGCGATCTTTCAAGCAAAGCGTACTGGAAGCAGTTCGAGCACACGCCGGAGTTCGTGGTGTGCTTTTTGCCGAGCGAGGCACTGTTCAGCGCGGCTCTGGAGGCCGACCCCTCGCTGATCGAGTTTGGCACGCTGGCGAATGTGGTGATGGCCACGCCGACCACGCTCATTGCGCTGTTGAAGGCCGTGGCGTATGGCTGGCAGCAGTCGCAGGTTGCCGAGAACGCGAAGAAGATCCAGGAGGCCGGGCGGGATTTGTACGGCAAGCTGGTCAACGCGCATGAGTACTTCGAGAAGATGGGTACGGCGCTGGGGAATGCGGTGGGGCATTTCAACAAATTTGTCGGCGCAGTGGAAGGCCGCGGCGGAGCGTTCTTTCACGCACGCAAACTTAGCGAGCTGGTGCACGATTCAAACACGCTCGAAACCCTGGAACCCACGCCAGCGGAGCCCCGTTTACTCGCTGCCGAAGACTGGCCGGCTTCTTCCGGCCTTGCGCTGGCCGCGGAGGCGGACCGAGGCGGAACGCCTGAGTGAGATTGGAGCGATAGCCGCTGCGATGGTAAATCGGAAGTTCATTGCATAAATGGGGCATCCCAAAAGCAGGTCCTTCGACTCCGCCGCTGCGGCGGACTCCGCTCAGGATGACAAAGCATTTATGAAGCGAACATCCGAGGCATGAGCCTAGCGCCACACCTTCCACAGCTCGCGGCCGGCGAAGATCAGGCTGCACCAGAGGACGGACGAGAGGGATAGGGACCAGGCCAGCATGCGCAGTCGGAAGTGCGGGTAGATCGCGGGCTCGAGGGAGTCGGCGTCCCAGGCAGCGCCGCAGATGGCGGCGAGTTCGGCGAGATAGTCTTCCGCTGCGGAAGCGGGACTGGCGGCATGCCCGGCGGCGAGTATGGATCGCGGCATCTGCAACCTCTCCATTCTTCGTTCCTGTTACAGCTTGGCCTGCGGATCGATGTATGGAGTTCTAGAGGATTGCTGCCCTCGTCCTGTTTTCGAGCGCCGGCGCTTCCGGCCGGTTGTGTCCACTTGCTATCTCTGCTGCCCGTTTCCAACACTTTCTCAACACTGTAACGCAGGATGGCGGCGAATTGCACACTCCGGCGTTGACATATTTGATGCCTTTCCCTCTCAGGAAGGTTGCGCGCAAATATGGGGAGACTGGAACTCGTAATTTGTACAGTGGTGGGAAGCGGCGGGTTGAGGGTTGTGGTTTCCCACCTTAGGCGCAATACCACCCCACGGACGAAGACCTGTCCGTGGGGACCCCGGCACTGCGCCGAACCTGGGGCACCCAGATTTTGAGGTGAGCTGAGAGAGGTCGATCAGGGTTCGCGGCGGGTGTCCCAGGTCCTGGGCAGCCAAATCCCGCACGAAAATGTGTGCCCCAGGTCTCGCTTCTGAGACCTGGGAAAGCACTCCACCAACCCCGCCGCTGCCGGACTCCCCTGCGAGAAGATTTCGAAGAATCAACCTGCCCGCTCCACAACCAGCGCCGCCTGCAGCATAGCCTTCGC
>JBAUCP010000102.1:0-4991 GCA_049677625.1 Occallatibacter sp.
GTGTACAGATGTGCGCGTGAACATGGTCACGCCGGCGCTGTTCAAGCGCTTCCCTACTCCAGCGGCCATGAGCAAGGCCACGCTGCCCGAGCTTGAAGAGCTCGTCCGTACCACGGGCTTCTATCGCAACAAGGCCAAATCGATTCAGGGAGCGGCCAAGGCGGTGGTGGAGCGGTTCGGCGGCAAAGTGCCTGAGACGCTCGACGAGCTCATCACCATCCCCGGCGCGGCGCGCAAGACGGCGAATGTTGTGCTGGGCGTGAGCTTTGGCAAAGCCGAGGGCGTCGTTGTCGATACGCACGTCTTCCGCATTGCGCGGCGGCTGGAGCTGGCCAGGGGCGATACGGCGCAGGAGGTCGAGCGCGAACTGATGCGCGTGATTCCGCAGGACCGGTGGATTTCGTTTTCGCACCAGGTAATTCATCACGGTCGACAGGTGTGCGTGGCGCGGAATCCGAAGTGCGATAAGTGCAATCTGGAGACTCTGTGCCGGTCAAAAGATAAGACTTGGGAGAGCTAGCGGGCCTGTGATTCGTTGGTCCGCGCTGTCCGATCTTTTTCCCGCATATATGATTTGGCCGGCTGGCCAGGACAATAGCGAATTTTAATTGGGCTTTTCCCGCGATGGCTGCTTCTGAACGCACGAGCGGTATCTGAATCCCAAAAGCCATGAAGGTAGCTGCCTGTATATGTTGAACCTTCCAATTTGAATTTGTACCCGATCTCGACATACGGATACATTCCGTAATCGGCCCGCGTTTGAGCAATGGCTCCCTCGATCAATATCCAATTTCTGCACCGGAACTCCAGGAACCATCGCCTGAAAAGTCGAAACAGGAACACGACAACATTATCTGCAATCAGAGGCATGCGGAGACAATACCAGACCAGGCGAGACGCAAATCAGGAGCAACTGTCAAGGAAGGTCCGAACGGCAGCGACAAGTCCTTGAATATCAGACGACTTCGCCTCAGCTGCCGGTTCCCATCCGTCCCCGCGCAGGGTCTGGCTGGTAATGGGGCCGATGGAGATTGCCGGAACTCCCGCAAATGGGAACGCTATGCCAGCCTTTTCTGCTGCTTGCCTGAGATGCGTCACGCTCGATGAGCTGGTGAATGTTGCGGCGTCGATTTTCTGCTCCAGTGCATAGCGAAGCCTCTCCGGCGCGAATTCGGGAAGAACATTTCGATAGGCGTCGACCACTTCAACTTCAGCTCCGGCAGCGCGCAGCGCGTCGGGAAGCACGTCGCGGGCAACGGCGGCGCGCGCAATGAGGACATGTTTGCCAGCGGTCTGCGTTTGGAGAGCCGCGACAAGGCCTTCCGCGACCTGCGATTCGGGAATCACCGTGACGGCGAGCCTGGCTTGCTGGGCAGCGGATGCGGTGCCGGGACCAACGGCGGCTACCTTCATAGACACCATCTGATCCAGCCTGATCCCCAACTCCGCTGCTCGTTCCAGCAGCGCCTGCGCGGCGTTCGCACTGGTGAGGATCAGCCAGTCGTAAGCGTCCATCCGCCTGAGAGCGTCGTCCAGTTGATCGAAACTCGCGGGAGGGCGCATCTCGAGCACGGGAACTTCGACAGGCTCTGCGCCGAGATCGCGAAGCGCGTCGCTCAGTTTGCTTGCCTGCCGTACCGCGCGCGTCACCAGCACACGGCGTCCCGCAAGCGGCAAAATCACCGCGACTCTCCTGGAGCAGCCGCGAGAAGCGGTCCCGCGCCGGCTTCAAGCAGCATCTTCGCCGCGTGCCGGCCAAAGGCCGCCGGATCGTTGTGGTTGCGCTCAGCGGCGTAGTGAATGCGAACCACAGCGCCCGTCTCCGGCGAAGCCACCACGGCCAATATCTCGTCCTGCGGCTTGTGATGCTGCGTAAACTTCAAGCGGCAGTGCACTCCGATGGGAACCTGGCACCCGCCGCCCAGGGCGGCTAGCGCGGCGCGTTCCGCTGTGACGGCAAAGCGCGTGTCGGCGTCGTCGAGAAAGGCTAGCGCCTTCATCGCTGCCGCGGCATCTTCGCGTGTCTCGATGGCCAGCGCGCCCTGGCCGGCTGCAGGGCAAAAATCCTTCGGGTCGAGCCGCTCGCGCAGCCAGTCGGTCCTGCCCAGCCGCTCAAGTCCGGCTGCGGCCAGCAGAATCGCGTCCACCTGGCCCTCGGCCAGCTTGCGCAGACGCGTATCGACATTGCCGCGAAACTCCACCGCTTCAACATCCGGCCGCAGCGCCTTTAACTGCGCGCGGCGGCGCTGGCTGCTGGTGCCTACGCGCGCACCCTGCGGCAGCTCAGCCAGGCCGGCATACTTCACAGACACAAATGCGTCGCGCGGGTCCACCCGCGGCGGTGTCGCGGCCAGCACAAACGGCTCGGTGAGCTCGGTCGGCAAATCCTTCAGCGAATGCACAGCGAGATCGATGCGCCCTTCGGCCAGCGCCTCTTCAATCTCTTTTGTAAACATTCCCTTCGAGCCGACCTCGGCGAAGGCCACTTCCTGGAGCCGGTCGCCCGTGGTCTTGATGATCTCGATCTCGACCTCGTGGCCCTGCTCGCGCAGCAGCCCGGCAATATGGTTGGCCTGCCACAGCGCAAGCTGCGAGCCGCGGCTGCCGATGCGCAGATTCATCGCCGCACCTCCATACGCGTGATGAGACGTGTCTCGGGGCGCGCCTCGCCGGCCGCTGCATCCTCGGCCTCGGTCGCCTTCGTCTCCGGCTCGGGCGCGGCTTCCGGCTCGCGCGCAACGGCCCACGCCTCGCACAGCGCATCCAGACGCGCCGAGTCACCTTCGCGCGCAGCCTGCTTCATGGCCTGCATGGGCGGATGCAGAAGCTTGTTCATCAGTCCGCGGGTCAGCGTCTCCACTGCCGCGGCCTGCTCCGCGGTGAGAGTGCCCAGCCGCGCGTGCACGCGCTCAATCTCGCCCAGACGAATCTCCTCGGCCTTTTGCTGCAGCGCAACAATGGCCGGTGCCACGTTCACCGTGCGCTTGCGCTGCTCGAACCGCTCCACTTCAAGCGCAATCAGCGTCTCCGCATCGAGAGCCTCACGGCTGCGCTCTTCCATGTGCGCTGCGGCCACCTGCTGCAGGTCGTCGATGTCGTAGACGAAGATGCCGTCGAGCTTGTTCATCTCCGGGTCCACATCGCGCGGCACGGCAATATCGATAAAGAACATGGGCCGGTTGCGGCGGCGATGCAGAAACGCCTGTCCGTGCTCGCGGCGAAAGATGGGATGGGGTGCGCCGGTGGAGCTGATTACGATGTCGGCTTCGCTGGCGGCGTCGTGAAGCTGGGCAAAATCGATGATTTGTGGAACAATGCGGCCCTCGAACTCCGCGGCCATGCGTCGCGCGCGCTCCGCGGTGCGGTTGCTCACCAGGATGGCGCCCGCGCCCTGCTGCAGCAAGTGGCGCGCGGCCAACTCGCTCATTTTGCCCGCGCCCACCAGGAACACCGTGCAGCCCTGCAGCGATCCGAATATCTTGCGCGCCAGGTCCACGGCCACAGACGCAATCGAAACCGAGTTGGCGCCGATTCCGGTCTCGGAGCGCGCCTTCTTGGCCGCGGCGAACGCGCTTTGCAGCAGGTGCTCGAGCTGGCCAGAGATCGTTCCCGCCGCACGCGCCACGGCAAACGCCTCTTTCACCTGGCCAAGAATCTGCGGCTCGCCCACGACCATCGAGTCCAGGCTGGCCGCTACGCGGAAGAGATGACTCACCGCCGCGTGGCCGCGATGCTCGTAGATGTGCGGGCCCAGGGTCGCGGAGTCGATGGCGAAGTGGTTGGAGAGAAAATCGGCGAGCTGCACCTCGGGACCGTCCACCATGGCGATCAGCTCTACCCGATTGCAGGTGGAAACGATCATGCACTCGGCCACGCCCGGCACCGCGGCCAGCGCACGGGTGGCCTCTGCCAGTTCGTCGCGGCCGATGGCGATGCGCTCGCGCAGCGCGATAGACGCGGTCTTGTGATTGACGCCGATGAGTGTGAGCGTCATTGCGGACCGAACCTGTGCACGTTGCTGATGAGGTTGGCGGCCCACACGGCCATCATCACCGCCAGCGCCGCGCCGGAGACATACGCCGCCCTGCGCCCGCGCAGCCCCGCGCCACGCCGGATGAGCAGAAGTGCCACGTAGACCACCCACATGGCGAACGAGGCAATGACTTTGGGGTCGGCGAAGTAGGCCGCGCCCAGCGCCGTCTCCTGCGCCAGCACCGAGCCGATGACCAGGCCCACGGTCATGCAGGGAAAGCCGAACTCGAGTGTGGCATGCGCAATGCGCTCCAGCGTCTCCAGCGGCGGCAGCCAGTCAAGCGGATTTCTGGCTGTACTTGTCTTGGATTTGAGACGGTGTTCCTGCACCAGATAGAGCACAGACGCAAGCAGGCTGAAGCAGAGCGCCGCATAGGCCAGCAGCAGCGCGATGATATGCGCGGCCAGCCAGCTGGTGCGCACTCCCTGCGAAGGAAACGTGTAGCGGTCCGCCCCCAGCGCGGGAATGAAGACCAGGAAGAAGGTAGCCGGCAGCGCGAACAGACCGAATGAGATGGCGTCATAGAGCCACCAGACCAGGAAGAACAGCCCGGCCACGGCAAAGCCCAGCAGCGACTCGATCTCGCGCAAGCCCACCGGCACAAACCGGTGCGCCTGCACCAGCATTTCCACCACGGAGACAAAGTCGAAGAAAAACGCCAGCCCGCCCAGATGCACGCAGGTCTTCCGCCAGCGCTCGCTGCTATAGAGCACGGCCGGGTAAACGGCGACACACGCCGCCGCGTAAAGAATAGCCGCCACTCTCAGCCATAGTAGATACATCGCAGGAAACACCTGAAGGTGTTCATGATCAGTATACTGTGGCGCAAATCACCGGACCGTGTACGGCGGCGTTGGCATCTGCGCCTCAACAGCTATCAACATCGTGAATCTACAGATTTGAGCCGCCTGTGACAAACCGCAGGTGTAATGTGAAACCCCGGAGGCTGGCCGCGGCG
>JBAUCP010000103.1:0-2033 GCA_049677625.1 Occallatibacter sp.
GATCATTTGAACAGCAAGCCGTGCCCGTTTGCAAAACACGTAGAACTCGCCGTGGTTTAGTAACTTGGTTCACGCACAGAATGAGACACTTGACATGGGATCGCTGCAAAAAATTTCTGTGCACACATGTAATGTGCTGACGATGAATGAGTTAGCGCTGGATTTACGCGACGCAATCAACGCTTAGTTCGCGGTAATCTCCCTTCCGTGCTTCAAAAGCACAAAAGGAGATCTTCGATGAAACTGGAAATAGCACGCATCGTGGAGGAGCGAATGAAAAAACTTCACGAAATGTGGAAAGACGCGGAAAGAAATCGCGCAACTTTGGACGATCAAATCAAATCCGTCCCTGAAGAACCGGGCAAGAAGTAACCATACGGCTCAGTCGTTATGCGACTGAGCCGTATGCAAAACAAAGTTTCGCTGAAAATGAAATCTTGTTCGGTGTATTGACCGATCCTTCACTTATTCCGCTGCGTGGACTTCGTTCAGGTAGACAATACATCTGGCAGCGGGGATTGGGAATCGGCAGAGGATAACAAGAGAAAAATGCCCGACGTAAGTTTCACAGTCGATGGAAAGAAGCTGACGGCGCCAGCGGGGACGCTGTTGATCGATGCTTGCCGCAAGGCGGGCATTGAGATTCCCGCGTTCTGCTACTATCCCGGCCTTTCGCTTCAGGCGGCGTGCCGCATGTGCGTGGTGCGCCAGGAAAAAGTGCCCAAGCTGCAGACGGCCTGTACCACCACGGTGGCCGAGGGGCAGGTCTTCGTGACCGAGTCGGCGGAGATTGCGCAGGCGCGCAAGGCTACAATTCAACTGCTGCTCGGCAATCATCCGCTCGACTGCCCGGTTTGCGACGCGGGCGGCGAGTGCGAGTTGCAGGACATGACCTTCAAGTACGGCGCGGGCGAAAGCCTTTACGCCGAGGCCAAGCACCATCGCGACGAGCAGCAGTGGTCGCCGGCGGTCTTCTATGACCGGCCGCGCTGCATTCTCTGCTACCGCTGCGTGCGCATGTGCGGCGAAGGCATGGACGTGTGGGCGCTGGGGGTGCAGAATCGCGGTGCGGACTCAGTGATTGCGCCGAATGAAGGCAATCAGCTCGACTGCGAGCAGTGCGGCATGTGCATCGATGTGTGCCCGGTGGGCGCGCTCACCAGCGGCAGCTATCGCTACAAGACGCGGCCCTGGGAGATGAACCACGTCTCTACGGTGTGTACGCACTGCGGCGACGGCTGCAAGGTGACGCTGGGCGTGCGCCAGGATAACGACGGATCGGCGATCGTGCGCGCGGACAACCGCGACAAGAGCGGCATCAACGGCGATTTTCTCTGCGCCAAGGGGCGCTTTGGCTTCGACTTTGTGGAGAGCCCGGAGCGGCTGACCAAGCCGCTCGTTCGCAACAGCGCGGGCAAGCTCGAACCAGCAACATGGGACCACGCGCTGCGCTTTGCGGCCGGCAAGCTCAAAGAGATTCGTGATGGCAAGAATGGAACGGCAGGGGGCGGCGCGGCCATCGGCGTGATCGGCTCGAACCACACTACGAACGAAGAGAACTACCTGCTGCAGAAGTTCGCGCGCACCGTGCTCGGGACGAACAATATCGACCACGAGCGCTCGACGGACTACGCGGCTTTTGCGCGCGCGCTGGCCGGCCACAAGGGCAAGACCGCGAGCCTGCGCGAGATTGCTGCGGCGCCCGCGATTCTGCTCGTTGGCGGCAATCCTACGGACGAGCATCCGTTGCTGGCGTGGCATCTGCGCACCAACGTGCGGCTCAATCGCGCGCGGCTTTACATTGCCAATACGCGGGCTATCAAGCTCGGGCGCCAGGCGAAGCTCACGCAGGAGATTCCGGCCAGTGGCTACGAGGACCTGGCCGCGTTCCTCGATGCAGGCCAGTCCGATTTCAGCAAGGCGGTTCTCGCGGAGGAGTCGCTCGTCGTGATATTCGGCGAGGAATTTCGCGGCGATGCGGTTGAAAACCTAGTCGCGTGGGGGCTCAAGCGTGGTAGTGTGCGTTTTGCTTA
>JBAUCP010000104.1:0-8799 GCA_049677625.1 Occallatibacter sp.
GGCGCTGGAGGTCGGTGGCGCGCGGCTACTGGTGCTCCCCGTTGCTAACGAAGCGGGCTGCGGCTTCCCCGTTCCGCTGCTGCCTCGTGTCGCCCGGCTCCAAGAGAGCTTTTTCGTCTTGCGCGCCCTCCGAGCCATGTTGACACGAGCAGATTCTCTTAAATCGCGGACGGTGTCCGTGACCGCCGTCACTCATGTTGGGGTTGCCTGATTATCCAGGCGTATTTGTTTTCTATCGACGAGAGGGCGCAAAGGTCCGGGCCTGAAGGCCCTCTAAAATGCGCGCTCTTTCCGGGGGCTGAAGTCCCCGGCTCCCTCCGGAACCAGCGATCTGCAACTCGAATACTGAGAACCGATGCGGCGCATACGATTTCTGCTTTTCCGCCGAGTTGTTCCCGCTGGCCGAAGCGAGAGCCGCTGCGCATTGACAAAGCCCGCCATGCGCTCGAAAATCGGAGATTCAGTTATCGCAAGGAAGAGACTTCTTAGTGACCGCTCTGTTGACGACAGATCTGGGTACAACGCCGCTCGTAGGCCGGGGCAAGGTTCGCGATCTCTACGCAGTAGACGACGCGCTGCTGCTGGTGGCCACCGACCGCATCTCCGCGTTCGATCACGTGCTGGCCACCGGCATTCCGGGCAAGGGAAAGATTCTTACGCAGATCTCGCTCTTCTGGTTCGAGCTGCTCGGCGATCTTGTGCCCAACCACCTGATCAGCGCCGAGGTGAGCGAATATCCGGCCGCGCTGCAGCCTTATGCCGATCAGCTTGCCGGCCGCTCCATGCTGGTGAAGCGGGCAACGATGTTCCCGGTGGAGTGCGTGGCGCGCGGTTACCTGGCCGGATCGGGCTGGAAGGAGTATCGCGTGTCGGGGACCGTTTGCGGCATCGCCCTTCCCGGCGGCCTGCTGGACGGCTCGCGTCTGCCGGAGCCGATTTTTACGCCGGCCACCAAGAGCCAGGACGGCGCGCACGACGAGAACATCTCCTATGAAGCCACGGAGGCGCAGGTGGGCGCCGACGATGCCGCCGAGCTGCGCCGGTTGACGCTGGGCCTTTATGGCCGCGCGCGCCAGCATGCCGAGTCGCGCGGGCTCGTCCTGGCCGACACAAAATTTGAGTTCGGCCGCGCTGCGGGAGAGATTATCCTTGCCGATGAAGCACTCACGCCGGACTCCTCGCGTTACTGGGATGCGGAAAGCTGGAAGCCCGGGGGGGCTCAGCCTTCCTTTGACAAGCAGTATGTGCGCGACTATCTCGAGTCGATCCGCTGGAACAAGCAGGCGCCCGCGCCGGGCCTGCCGGACGAGGTGGCGGAACGCACGCTGGAGAAATACGTGGAAGCCTTCCGCAGATTGACTGGGCGCGGCATCCAACTGTAAAGCGTAGTATGGAGCGCATCATGTCCTGGATCGATTGGGCCATCGTAATCGTGCTGTTGGGTTTTGTGCTGGGCGGGCTGGCTCAGGGATTCTTTCGCACCGCCTGTTCGCTGGTGGGATTGATTCTAGGGCTTTCGCTGGCGGCGTGGAACTACGGCCGCATCGCTGCATTCCTTATGCCCATGGTGAGGATTGAAGCCATCGCCGATGCCATCGGCTTTTTTTTCATTGCCATTGTGGTGCTGGCACTGGGCAATCTGGTCGGCAACATACTGGGCAAAGCCCTGGACTGGATGGGGCTGGGCTGCCTGGACATGCTGGCCGGCGCGGTACTGGGATTTTTCCAGGGCCTGATCTTCGTAACCCTGTGCGTGCTGGTGGGCGTCGCCTTCTTTCCCGGCTCTGCGTGGCTCACGCAGTCGCAGTTGCCCAAACAGTTCTTCGGCGCGCTGCACATGAGCTCGCGCATTACCCCCGGCGAGCTGGGCGACCGAGTGCGCGAGGGCTTGCGCAGAATGGAGTTGGAAACGCCCCAGTGGGCGCACCCAAAAAACGGCGTATCGTGATGAAAACGGGCTGCGGGTGCAGCCAGCCGGTTTGCATTTGGGCCTTGAAGAAAGCGGGCTCGAACCCGTATAAAGTCAGCACAAAACATGCGCGGCCTCAACTCTGGGAAAGGCGTTCCTGCTGCTTACGCGCTACCTCAAATTTTGTCCTGTTTACCGGACTCCGTGGAGCGTGATAGAAATTGAATTCTTCATTGCCAAACAGTCGCTTCAACGCAATCGCACTTTTCAAAGCAGCCGGGAGAAATCCACAGGCAGCGGTTAAACTAAATCAGCGAATCGAGCAAGAGGTAGACGTGAGACGAGAACTGGATAGCCTGGTGACGCAAATGCACTCCAGCGGCATCCGCTATGAGGACGCGGTGCGGGAGTTCAAACGGCAGTATCTGCGCGAAGTGCTGGTGGCGCACCGGGGGAACCAGTGCAAGGCGGCCGAGGAACTCGGCATGCACCGCAACACGCTCAGCCGGGCGATGGCCGAACTGGGATTGGAGCTGGCAGAAGTTCGCGCCGGCCTCAAGCGTCCGGTGCGCTCCGAGCGTCCTGTATACGGAGCACTCCGCCAGGGCTATCGTTAAGCTAAAGGCCCGTGGCCGGGGAGTGCCCGGCAACCAACATGCAGACCCTATCGCAGAGCCAGGAACCACGCGTCGCCATCGAGCCGGACTTCGTATGGGACGCTCAGGACGCCTATCTGTTTGACATCGACGGCACGCTGCTGCGCAGCCGCGACCGCATCCATGTGGATTCGGTGGCCTCCAGCGTGCAGCGCGTCACCGGCTTTGAGATCACGCTGGCCGGCATCCTGCTCCACGGCAGCACAGATACGGCCATTCTTCGGGAGGCCTGCCACCAGGCCGGCATCCCGCCCGAAGTGCTGGAAGCCCGCACCGAGGCCATCCTGGAAGCCATGCGCAACACGGTTGCCGAACGCCGCCACGAGCTCGACCTGGTGCGCATGCCGGGCGTGGAGGATGTCCTGAAGCATCTAGCCCGGAATGGCGCGCTGCTGGGCGTGGCCACCGGCAACCTGGAGATGATCGGCTGGATCAAGATCGAACGGGCCGGCCTGCGCGAGTGGTTCCGCTTCGGCGGCTTCAGCGATCACTTCCCTATCCGCGCGGAGCTGGTAGCGCAGGCCGCAGCCAAAGCCCGCGAGCTCTCGGGCGGCACCGGGATCTGCGTGGTGGGCGACACGCCGCGCGACATTGAAGCGGCGCGGGCAAACTTCCTGTCGGTCATCGCCGTGGCCACGGGCAGCTACAGTTTCGACGAGCTGCTCGAACATCAGCCGGAGGTCTGCGCCTCCTCGCTGGCCGATCTGCTGGCCCTTACGCGGGCGCAGCCGTGAGGCCTGCGCGGGGTCAAAACCGCACCCGCCGGCGCCTCAGGGCCGGCCTGCTCTCGCGTGTGCGGTTCTTCGCCGCGGCACTGCTGCTGGCAATTTTCCCGGTGAGCGCCGGGGCACAGACAGCGAGCCAGCCTGCGCAAGCCGCGCCCGCGCCTCCCGGAAATCAGGTTGCCAATCAGGCTTCCAATTCAGCTTCGCAAGGCTCGGGCAGCGGCGACGCGCAACCGCCCACCGCGAGCGAAAAGCGCCGCGCCGTCAAACTCTATCTCGCGGCGAGCAAGCTCTTCGTCAACGGGCAGTTTGAAGCGGCCATGCGCGGCTATGCGCAGGCGGCGAAGCTCGATCCCACGAACTCCGACTACCGGTTATCGGTGGAAGTGGCGCGCAGCCACGCGGTCACCGCACTCATCCAGTCCGCGGCCAAAGCCCGCCTGCTCGGCGATGAAGCCTCAGCGCGCGCCGATCTGTCTCACGCCCTGGAGCTCGACCCCAGGAACATTGAGGCCACGCAGCATCTCTACGAGCTTGCCGGCGACGCGGTGCGCGGCCAGCCGCAATCTCCTTATGCGCAGGCTGCCGGCACGATCGGCGGTCTGGTTCAGCTCGAAACCGCAGCCGGCCTGCACAGCTTCCACCTGCGCACTGACCGCATCCAGGCTATTCACCAGGTCTTTCAGGCTTACGGGGTAACGGCCATGCTCGATGACAGCGTGAGCAATCTCTCCGTGCGCCTGGATATGGACGACGCCAGCTTCGATGAGGCCACGCGCATCCTGGGCATGGTGACCGGCACGTTTTACGTTCCGCTCGACCCGCACCATGCGCTGGTGGCTCGCGACACCCGTGACCTGCGCGAGCGCTATACTCGCCAGGGAATGGAGACGCTCTATGCTCCGGGCTTAAGCGACGCGGAGCTGACCGATGTGCAGAACCTGGCCAGGAACGTCTTCGGCGCAGCGCAGGCCGTGAAGGATTCCGCGACCAGCAGCATTACGCTGCGCGCCACGCCGAGCACCCTCGCCGCCTTCAACGACACCATGCGCACGCTGCTTGACGGCCGCAACCAGGTGCTGCTCGACGTGAAGATGATCCAGGTGGCGCATAACAGCACGCGCAACACCGGAGTGCAGCCGCCGCAGACCATCACCGCGTTCAACGTCTACGCGGAAGAGCAATCGATCCTGAGCCAGAATGCGGCCCTGGTGCAGCAGATCATCTCCTCCGGCCTGGCCAGCCCCGGAGACACGCTGGCCATCCTCGGCATCCTGATCGCTTCAGGCCAGGTATCGAGCTCTCTTTTCTCCAATGGCATTGCGCTCTTCGGCGGCGGACTGACCGCCTCCGGCCTGTCGCCCACCCCGGCGACGTTTAACCTGAACCTCAACAGCTCCGACTCGCGCGCACTGGACGATATTCAGTTGCGCCTGGGCGACGGCGAGGCCGGAACGCTGAAGGAAGGCGAGCGCTACCCCATCCAGACTTCTTCGTATTCGAGCCTGTCGTCCAGCCTGCCCAATATTCCCGGCCTGACCGGGGCGGGCAGCTCCAGCAGCCTGTCTGCGCTGGCCTCGTCGCTCGGCGGCACGGTGCCGAATATTCCCATGGTCCAGTATCAGGATCTTGGACTGTCGCTCAAGGCGACCCCCAAGGTGATGCGCGGGAACGATGTCGCGCTCACCATCGACATGAGTCTCAACGCGCTCTCCGGATCGTCGATCGACGGCAATCCGATCCTGAACAACCAGGCTTACTCGGGCGTGGTCACGCTTAAAGAGGGTGAGGCCACGGTCATTGCCGCGGAGCTGAGCCGGTCGCAAAGCATGGCCATCAGCGGCACGCCCGGCATCAGCGAAATCCCCGGCCTGAACAACGCAACGAGCAAAAATGGGCAACTGAACTACGCCACGCTGCTCATCGTGATTACGCCGCACGTGGTGCGCGGCACGCAAGCGGCTGGGCATACGCCTATGATGCTGGTGGACAAGGTTACACAGTGATCAGTGGTCAGTGATCAGTGGCCAACTATTGAGAGGCTGTGCCGGCGCCGCTGAGTTCAGGTGAAATAACTGAAAAGGAACTGCCGTGAACCACCGGGCCTGGCACGTGATGGGCTAGAACGGGATACTCGCCAACAGGCTGAATGACAGCCAGGCGGACAGCAGAGGTGCGAGAGCCGCAAGTAACCACCGGCGCGATCCCAGTATCCCGGAAGCCACAGCAAACATAGCCGAGAGCAACCAGATGGGCGCCCAGACGAAAGCGAGTGCGTCCAGGCCTTGCATAAAGAACTCGCGGTCGGACGGCCTCTTTGCACTTCCAAGAAATAGCAGCAACCAGAATGCAAAGGACAGGACCAGGCTCAGACTCCCAATCCAATTCGCGATTTTCCTGCGATTCGTCATTGAAAGAGCCGGCTCCTGGCCTTCCTTCTGCGATGCTCGCCTTACTGGGTAATCCCATCCAGCTTGACCTGGTACTCGATGATCTTCTTGAGCGTGTCGTAGGGCGCATTGGCCGGCACCAGCCGTCCGTTGACCGCCAGCATCGGCACTGAGCCCACGCCGAGGTCCGCAGCGAGCTTGATCGAGGCATCCACCTGGTCCTTCACCGCGGAAGTCTGCGCGCAGGCCGCAACCTTCACCGGGTCCAGTCCGGCCTTGGTTGCGGCGCTGTTCAGGGTCAGCGTGGCGCCATCCGCCGTGCCCAGGCCATCCTGGCCGTCAAACACGGCCGCAGCGTACAGGAAGAACGCATTGCTGCCTCCCAGCTTGTTCACGCACACGCCGTACTGGGCGGCGCTCACCGCCTGGGGATGGATCTGCGCGATCGGATCGTTCTGGAAGACAATTCGCGCGTTGGGAAAATCCACGGCGAGTTTGTCCATATTGGCCTGCGCCTCTTTGCAGTGCGGGCACTGGAAGTCGGCAAACTCGACCATCTCGAAGTTCTTTGAGGCGGCGGCGCGGTAAGGGCCGTCCGCACGCTGCTCCAGTTGTGCGCGGTTGTCCGCAAAGGGATGCGCGCCGAAGGGAATCACATCGTCGCCCGAGATCAGGTGTTTGCCGTCGGGAAGCGCGAAGAACTCAATTGCCTGCGGCTTCTCCTTGCCGGTCTTGTCGCCGATGTAGATGACCACCTTGCTCAATCCATCCACCGGCGTCCTGAGAATGGCCTGCACCTGCCACATGCGGTTCTCGTCGTAGCCCCAGTTGGCCTGGAGAAAGGAGTTGACATCTTCCTTGGTTGGCGTGGCCGCGGTAAAGTTGGCCGGATCGGGCTTGGGAAACACCGGCGGCTCGGCAGGCGCGGGCGCGGTGGGCTCAGGCGTGGTGGGCGTGGACGGAGTCTGTGCGGGCGCCGGTGGGACCTGCGTCTGCGTATGAGCCTGAATTACGGAAAGGGAAAGACAAAAGAGCGCGGCAGCGCCGGCAGAACGAAAGAGCGGACGAATCAAGCGGTTCTCCTTAAGGCGTTTCTCGACGGCGGACCGTGGAAACGCTGTATCTCGTGGGAAAAATCCCAGACTCTAGCTTATACCTTGACCTTCACGGCGATGGGAAATCTGCGCCCCATGCCAAACGACTTGGAGGTAACCTTCAGCACCGGCGCGGCCTGCTGCCGCTTGTACTCGGAGCGCTCCACCAGCCGCACCACCTGTTGGACGAGTTCGATCGGAAATCCGTTTGCGCTGGCAATGCGTTCCGGGGTCTCGTACCGCTCCACATAGGCTTCCACAATCGGATCGAGAACCTCGTAGGGCGGCAGCGAATCGGTATCCCGCTGGTCCGGCCGCAGTTCGGCGGAAGGCGGCTTTTCCAGAATCGCCGCCGGAATAATTTCCCGGTCCCGGTTGAGCCAGTTGCAGACCGCGTAGACGCGCGTCTTCACCAGGTCGCCGATGACCGCCAGCGCGCCCACCATGTCGCCGTAAAGCGTGCAATAGCCCACCGCCATCTCGGATTTGTTGCCGGTGGTGAGCACCAGTGCGCCGAATTTATTGGAGAGCGCCATCAGCAGGCTGCCACGAATGCGCGACTGAACATTTTCTTCGGTCAGGTCGGGCTTGAGTCCCCGAAAAAGCGGTCCAAGGGAGCGCGTGTACTCTTCGAAGAGCCCGGTAATGGGAATCACTTCAAAGCGGATGCCGAGATCGGCCGCAAGCCTGCGGCTGTCGTCAATGGAGCCGGCGGAAGAGTACGGGCTCGGCATGCCCACGCCGATCACGTTCTCCGCACCCAGCGCTTCCGTAGCAATGGCCGCCACCAGCGCCGAGTCGATGCCGCCGCTCAGGCCAACCAGCGCCTTCTTGAATCCGCATTTGCGCACGTAGTCGCGCGTGCCCAGCACCAGTGCGCGATACGCAGCCTCGGTATCGTCGTCCTCGGGCGCGGGCATGGCCGGCGCGCTGAAGGGATCGAGAACGATCAGGTCTTCGGCAAACGACGCGGCCTGCGCAATCAGCTCGCCGCGCCCATTGAGCGCCAGCGACGAACCGTCGAAGATCAGGCTGTCGTTGCCGCCCACCTGGTTCGACATCAGCACCGGAATGCCGTCGCGCCGCGCAATGGCCGCCAGCATCTCCCGGCGCATGGCGCGCTTGGAGTGCCAGAAGGGCGAGGACGACAAATTGATGTGCAACGCCGGATTCTGCCGCATCAGCTCTTCCATCGGATCGACCGTGTAGAGCCGGCGCGGCCAGAAGTTCTTGTCGTTCCACGCGTCCTCGCAGATGGTGATTGCCAGGCGCACGCCGTCCAGCTCCACCACCTGCTGCGCCTTGGCCGGCGCAAAGTAGCGCTGCTCGTCGAATACGTCGTAAAACGGCAGCAGCCGCTTGTGCTGTTCCAGCAGCAGTTGGCCCTTGTCGAGCAGCACCGCAGCGTTCACCGCGGGCTTTCCGGATTCACCGGCGGAAGGCAGCGCCGCGCCAGCCAGCAACGCCGTGGGCAGCCCGCGCGTGGCCTCGGCCAGCTCATCCACAGCCTCGCGGCAGCGCGCCAGAAAGCTGGGCTTCTCCAGGAAGTCGGCCGGCGGATAGCCGCAGATGGCCAGCTCGGAAAACACGGCCAGCCGCGCGCCAAGAGCCGCAGCCCGGCCGCTCGCCGCAATGATTTTTTCAAGATTTCCTGTGAAATCCCCCACGGTGGGGTCAATCTGGGCCAGCGCGATCTTCACACTTCCAGTTTACCGCGAACGGGAAAAGACAGCCTCTAGCTACTAGCTTCTAGCTCCCAGAGTGGAGGCGGCTTGCGGACAGCACCTAATTAGAAAACTTCTGAGAACCTGTCCAAGAAATACCGGACCAAGGGATCAGTTTTGAAAGGGCACGGCTTCAGCCGTGCCGTGGGAGCGGTGAAAGAAAACGCGGCTTTAGCCGCCGAACGGGAGCTAGCAGCTAGAAGCTGTTCCTACGTCCCGGTTCCGGCAAAGACCACGCCGACGGTCTTCATGATGATCTTGAAGTCCAGCCACACGCTCCAGTTGTCGATGTAGGTCACAT
>JBAUCP010000105.1:0-13289 GCA_049677625.1 Occallatibacter sp.
CGTCAGGGATGGACTCCGCTGGTCAATCGGCGAACGCGTTATCTCTTCACAAAAGCCACGACTTCGGGGCCCATTGCGCCGGTGCATTGCAAGGGCGCAAGATGGCCGCAGCCGGCAATCACATCGAGCTCAGACTGCGGCACGAGCTGATGCATGGTTTCGGCTTGCGCGAGCGGCATGATCCGGTCTTCGGCGCCCCAGGCGATGAGCACCGGCATCTTGAGCTGCGGCAGCAGAGCATCGGTTGCATCGTGGCCGGTCAGCATGGCTGCGATTGCGCGCCTGATCACCCATCCGTGCTCGCTGGAGATGCGCAGAATATCGCGCGCAACGAAGCCTGGAACCGGAGGTGGATGCGGCATGAGAAGCGCGTCCAGTTGGTTGACCTGCTGCGCATTGACGGGCGTAAACAGCCGCGTATCCCAGTCCGGCGCCACGTGGAGGCCGGCCGAGTCGAAGAGCATGAGCCGCACGATCCGCTGCGGAGCCTGGCTGGCGACAAGCTGCACGATCCAGCCGCCCATGGACCATCCGCCGAGATCGACACGGTTCAATCTCAGTGCATCCATGAAGCCAATTACGATGGCGGCCTCGTCGCGCACGGAGTAAGAGAAGTCAGCCGGCTGCTCGCTGCGCCCGTAGCCCGGCAGGTCGGGCATATAGACGCGATAGCCCGCGCGAGCCAGCCAGGGCGCCAGGTTGCGCCAGTCTTCTGCGCTTGCACCAAGCCCGTGGACGAGCACCACGGTCTCACCGTTCGCAGGCCCCTCGACGAGATAGTGGACGCGATAGCCTTGCACTTGCACGGTGCGGCTCCGGACGCCGGTGAGCGTTTCGCGCAGGTACATCGTGCCGTTGAAGTAGCTGACCGGGCGTAGCCAGAAGCCGATGCCGGCGGCGATTGCGAGGGCTCCTACGATCCAGAGGATTTGCTTCGCAATTTTCATGGATTTTCCTGCCTGAAGATTTCAAGTGCCTGTGCGCGCTGCCAGCCCTGTTCGATCACCCGCACCGTAAGCGGATCGAGCGCCAGGGCGCTATGGCTGTTCCATTCCGCGCGCTCCACCCATCGCACCGCATCGGCGTCAGAGGCTGCGCGCAGCGTACCGCCGCGCACGCGGCAGAGATAGTCGGCGAGGACGTAGTGATAGCGGACGCGCTCACCTTCGCGGTGAATTCGGTCCACCAGATCGACCAGCTCCAGCGGCTCAACTTCAAGGCCGGTCTCTTCCAACACTTCGCGCGCCACGCCGGCGGCAAGGGATTCGCCGAGCTCGAGCAGGCCGCCGGGCAGCGTCCAGTGGCCCTTGAGCGGCTCGCGCCCGCGCTGCACCAGCAGCACCCGGCCGCGATCTACCACGACGGCGCCTACGCCGACCAAGGGCAAGGATGGAAATTCCCGCTGCATGCTCTTTACGATAACGGCTGCGCCGGCCAGACGGGCAAATCGGGGAGCGGAGCGGGACGCAGGGCCGGGAGGAGCGCGGCGCGAAAATGCCGTACACTAGCCTCAGAGCCTGCTGTGCGCATCCTCACCCGCTACATTCTCGACGAAATTCTCTCTCACACGTTGATCGGGTGCGCGCTTTTCACCTTCATTCTCTTCATGCGCGACCTGCCCCACATCCTGGAGATGGTGGTGCGCAACAGCTCCACGCTGACGAACGTGGCGGAGGTCTTTCTCTTCACCCTGCCCAACACCTTAAAGGTGACGATTCCGATGGCGGTGCTGGTGGGCATCCTGCTGGGACTGAGCCGGCTGGCCGCGGACAGCGAAGTGATTGCCATGCGCGCCTCGGGGCTGGGCATCGGCTACTTTGTGCGTGTCTCCTCGATTGTGGCCGTTGGCGGCACGCTGCTGGGCCTGGCGAACTCGCTCTACCTGGCCCCGCGCGCCAACCAGGACATCCTGGAGATGCAGCAGTCGCTCGAGACCTCGCAGGCGTCTTACGAGATCCAGCAGCGGGTGTTTTACGAGGACTTCAAAAACTACGTTCTCTATGTGCAGGACGTGAGGGCGGGAACCGGCGCATCCAACTGGGGCCAGGTCTTTATGGCCGATGTGACCGACCGATCGAACCCGATCATCACCACTGCGGCCTCCGCCACGGTGGTGAGCGACAGCGCGCAGGATCTGTTGATGCGGCTGCGCGACGGCTCGCGCCACGAGACGGTTGCGGGCCAGCCGCAACAGTACAACATCTCCACCTTTAGCACTACCGATATGCCGCTGGGCCTGAGCCAGCAGAGCGACGTACACCTGGCAAGGCTGAATACTGCGATCTATGCCTTGCCCTTCAGCGCGCTGATGGAGCGCATCCGCGATCCCAAGGCGAGTGCGGACCTGAAGCGCAACCTGATCGAGCTGCACAGCCGCTTTTCCTTTCCGGCCGCGTGCCTGGGGCTGATGTTGGTGGGCGTACCGTTGGGAGCGGCTTCCCGGCGCGGCGGCAAGAGTTCCGGCTTCGTGTTTACGATTCTGCTGGTCTTCGTCTACTACTTTCTTTCCGAAATCGGCATTGCCCTGGCCCGCCAGAACAAGTTTCCGGTTTTCTTCGCCGTCTGGTCGGCCAACCTGATCTTCGCCGCGGTGGGCGTCTTTCTGCTGTGGCAGATGGCTCGCGGAGGCCGCATTCTGAGCGCCATCTCCGGATGGTTCACGCGCTCGCCCAAAGCCGCGGCGCCGGGCAAATCCAATGGGGCCGCGCTGGCCGGGTTGCTGGGCAAGTTGCAGCCGCGTCCGCAGGCCACGGCAAAGGCCCACTCCCGCAACGCCTTCCCGCGCATCCTGGATGAGTATGTCATTCGCGAATTCCTGGGCATGTTTGTTCTGGTGCAGGCCGGATTCGTGCTGCTCACGATCGTTTTCACATTCTTCGAGCTGGTGGGCGATATTCTGCGCAACCACATTCCGCTGACCACTGTGGGCGCCTACCTGGTGAATCTGACGCCCAGCATGATTTATCTGATCGCGCCACTGGCGGTGCTGATCGCCACGCTGGTGACCTTTGGCGTGCTCAACCGCAACAGCGAGATTGTGGCCATGAAGGCTACCGGCATCAGCCTCTACCGGCTAGTGATTCCGATCGTTTCGATTGCGGCGATTCTCGCCGTGAGCCTGTTTCTCTTTGACCAGTATTATCTGCCGCAGGCTAACCGCAAGCAGGAGGCGTTGCACGCGACCATCAAGGGGCGTCCGCCGCAGACCTTTCTTCATCCCGAGCAGAAGTGGATCTTCGGCCAGGCGCGTCCCGGCGAGCCGAGCCGCATTTTCTACTACCAGTTCTTCGATGCCGACAAGGACGAGTTTGCCAACCTCTCGGTGTTCGAGTTCAATCCCTCCACCTTTCAGCTCTCGCGGCGCATCTTTGCCGCGCGCGCGGTGTGGGACGCCGACGCAGGCGCCTGGCGGTTCCTCAACGGCTGGGAACGCGACATTGTGGGCGCAAACGTGACCGAATATCGCGACTTTGTTGCGACTACGTTTCCCGAGATTCACGAGTCGCCGGATTATTTCACCAAGGAAGACCTGGAAGCGCAGGAGATGAACTTTGGCCAGCTCGATCGCTACATCCGCGACCTGCGCCAAAGCGGGTTTGATACCGTGCGCCTGCGCGTGGCGCTGTGGCATAAGCTCGCCTATCCGCTGGTGGCCGTTGTGATGGCCGTGCTCGCCATTCCGTTTGCGCTTTCCATGGGCCGGCGCGGTTCGCTCTCCGGCATAGCGATTGCGATTGCCGTGGCGCTGGCCTACTTTGTGGTGGATGGCCTGTTTGGCGCACTGGGCAACGTGAACTATCTGCCCTCCGCGCTGGCGGCCTGGTCGTCCGACATTCTGTTCGGACTGGTGGGCGGTTATCTGCTGCTGCGGACGCCGACATAAATGTGCGGGGGCTCGGGATTGTGCCTCCGCCGTCTGCCGCAAGCGGACTCTGCGTGCTCTTATATAGACTTTGCGAGCTTCGCAGTGTCAAGCATGCGGATCAGGCTCTTGATGAACTCAACCGCCTTCGCATTGGCAAAAGCGAACTCCAACCCCATGCCTCTTCCTGGAACGGCATTCCTCACGCGCGCTGGAGTACTGTAGCGGCGGTCGCCCACCTCGATGCGAAGCTCGATCTCCGTGGAAAGCTCCAGATGAAGACGCGCCGGGGTTTCAAAGTAGCAACCGCCTTCGCTGATGTTGCGGATCGTTCCGCGGAACAGGAATTCGGGGCGAAGAGCAGTCGCTTCGGCTGGCGCATCGCAGAGATGACGCGGGCGGTGTCTGCGCTCTTTCGGAGCGGGAACAGACGGAATGACAATTTCGCCGATGATGGTGGGAGAGCTCATGGAAGTTCCTTTGGGGGAAGAAGCCGATTGCACCGGCAAGTTCCAATTTCTTTACTATCGGCCGCAAATTGCATTCCTTACATAGTACTTATGTGGAAAGCGGCCGATCTTTTGGGCGGGAGGCATTTCGGCCACTGCGAGGTGACCTAGCGCCAGCCCGGAGCGCCCGGCGGGCAGACTCTCTAGCGCCCGGCCCGCTACAATAAATGCATGCTTCGGGATCTGCGCCCACTGTTCGTGCACATGCGCCGCTACCGCTGGGGCTACCTGTGGGGCACGCTTTCCTGCATCTTGACCAACGCCATCGCCGTGCAGTTTCCCCGCGTGCTGGGCGACGCGATTGACGCAATCAGCAAGGGAACCACCCGCCAGCACATTCTCTTTTTTGCCGGGTTCCTGGTGGTCATCTCGCTCGGCAAGGGCGCCTTCCTCTACGCCCAGCGCTGGATCCTCATCGGCATCTCGCGCGACATCGAGTTCGACCTGCGCAACGATCTCTTTCGCAAGCTCGAAACCCAGGACTCGGGCTTCTATCAGCGCTATCGCACCGGCGACATCATGGCCCGCATGACCAACGACCTGAACGCCGTGCGCATGCTGCTGGGACCGGCGCTGATGTACAGCGCCAATACGCTCTTCCTGAGCGTCTTTGCGGTTGTCTACCTGTTGCACTACAGCCCCTATCTCACTCTTGTGGCGCTGGCGCCCATGCCGCTGGCCAGCATCCTGGTGCAGTACTTCGGCAGCCGCATCCACACGCGCTTTGAGCGCATTCAGGCCAGCTTCTCCGACATCTCCGCGCAGGCGCAGGAAAACTACTCGGGCGTGCGGCTCATCCGCGCCTTCGCACGCGAGGAATCGGAGATCGGACTCTTCGAGCGCCTGAATCGCGAGTACATTGCGCGCGCGCTGCGGCTGGTGCAGCTGATGGGCATGCTGTGGCCCACGCTCGAGTTCATCCTCGGCGTTTCCATGGTCATCACGCTGCTGGTGGGCGGGCACCTGGTGGTTGCGCATCGCATCTCGGTGGGCGATTTTGTGGCCTTCAATACCTACATGATTCAGCTCATCTGGCCCATCATCGCCGTGGGCTGGGTGATCAACATCTTCCAGCGTGGCACCGCGTCGGTGAAGCGCATTGACGAGCTGCTCCAGGCCGAACCCGCCATCGACAACAGCCACGCCGCGGATTTTCCTTTTGGGCCGGATTTCGTGGTCAGGGGGGAGATCGAGTTCCGCCATCTCGATTTCAGTTATGGCGACACTCCGGTGCTCAGGGACATTTCCTTGCGCATTCCGGCGGGATCGAGCCTGGCGATCGTGGGCCCTACGGGTTCCGGCAAATCCACGCTCGTGAACCTGATTCCGCGGCTCTACGAAGCTGCGGAGGGATCGCTTCTGATCGACGGGCGGCCGGTGCGCGAGTATCCGCTGGAGGTGCTGCGCCGCAACGTCGGCATGGTGCCGCAGGAGACGTTTCTGTTCAGCGAGACGATCCGCGAAAATCTGGCCTTCGGCGCGCCCAGGGCAACCGCCGAAGAGCTTCTCGAGGCGGCGGAGGCCGCGCACATCCGCCAGGAGTTCGAGGAGTTTCCGCAGGGCTTTGAGACCATGGTGGGCGAACGCGGCGTGACGCTCTCCGGCGGCCAGAAGCAGCGCGCCGCCATTGCCCGCGCACTGCTGCGCCGGCCAGCGATTCTTATTCTCGATGACGCGCTGGCGAGCGTGGACACGTACACCGAAGAGCGCATTCTGGGCGGGCTGCGCAGCTACACGGCCACGGCGACAACCATACTCATCTCCCACCGGGTTTCCACGGTGCGCAATGCGGATAAGATCGCGGTGCTCGATCGCGGACGGATTGTGGAGGTGGGCCGCCATGACGAGCTGCTCGCACTCGACGGCTACTACGCCAGCCTTTACCAGAAGCAGCAGCTTGAAGAAGAACTCACTGTGGCAGGCTGAGCGCTCTAAGAACCTGTCTAATATCTCTGCTTTGCGGTAGGTCAGGGTTTTAACCCTGGCATGGCGAGTGGAAGAATTATGACTTTTTTCTATCCGGCGGCGCGCAAAGCGCGCCGCCGGATAGAAAAAGATTGGCTTGGGGTAACTATTGTCAGGGCTGAACCCCTGACCTACCAGTTCTTCGACAGGCGCTAAGCCGTCCAGCTCGAGACGGCGTGTTGATCCTCGATCTCGGCGGAATTCGTTTCGCCGTGCTGGCTGCGCGACGGCATGGTGACCACGCGGCTCATAGCAGGCTCGGAGTGGGTTTCCTTGGCCACTTCGCGCCATGCGTCGCGGACGTTTCTCACGCAATCGATGGCGTGCGTGAACTTGGCTGCGGAAGCCGACTGCGATGCCTGCAGGATCTGCGCAAAGATCGACGCGTAGAACTCGCTGAGCACCTGCGCGGGCCGGCCGCCTACGTCCATCCTGAGCCGCGCCTGCAGGTGGATGATGATGTCGAGCGCGCGTTTTACCGCGGCCCTGCGCCCGTCTGAGTCGGATCGCTCCACGGCGTCGATTGCCGCATACAGAAAACGGATGATGCCGTCGTACAAAGCCACGACCAGATCAACGGCCGAAGCCCCTTCCAGCGCATGTTCCCGATAACTAGCCATCTGTTTCGGACTCCTTAGCCGTTCGCGTTCTGGTCAAAGCCGGTGATCGCGGAGTAGAGCTCGTTGATGCCCTGCAACTCCGAGGGGAGTTGCTGCATGATCTGGTTGGCCTGGTTCAGCTCGTTCGTGAGACTGGCCTGCTGTACCGAAATGTAGCTCTGTTGCTTCGATATGTCCGCGTGCAGCGTGGACTCAGTGCTGCTGTTGGAGCTGGCGGCGAGCCCCAGCACGCCGGTTGAAGAACCGGAGCCGGCGCTGTTGAGCATGGTTGCGAAGTTCTGACCCCAACTGTTGGCGTTCTGGAAGAAGCCGGCCACGCCGCTGTAGTCGGAATTGAGCAGGGCATCGAGTGTACCTGCGTCGAAGGTCAGTGAGCCGTCGTTGTTCACGCTGATGCCCAGGCTGGTGAGCGAGCCGATGTTGGACGAAGGGTTGTAATTGAGCGCGGTGGTCGTTGTGTCGGTAGTATCGAGGATGTTCGAGGTGATGTTCAGCGCGCCGGCCGAGCCGACGGATCCGGAGGTCAGCGTGAGCGCGGTTCCGTTCGTGTTCAGCGCCGCCGTCACGCCGATATTGGCTGCGTTAATGGCGCCCATCAGCCCCGAGAGCGTGTTGTCGGAGGAGTCGAGCGTGATGGTCTTCGCCGTGCCGTTGCCCACCTGAATGGTCATCGATCCGCTCAGCGTATCGGAGCCGGCTGCGACCGTGCCGAAGGTTCCGTTGTCCGCGGTGGTGGTGGTGAATCCCGAGTCGATGTAACTCAATGCGGTGGGGGTAACGGAGGAAAGCGCCGAGGTTACGGTCAGGTCTCCGCTCGCGCCCGTAGTCTGAGAGGCCAGGGTGAGCGTCGACTCGCCGCTGCTGGTGGAGACGCCGGCTGTGACTCCGATTCCCGCCGCGTTGATGGCGGCTGCAATTCCGGAAAGCGTGTTGACGCCGCTCCCGGTGTAAATGGTGTTGGCGGCGGGCGTAGCCGGCGCGGCGCCAATGACGACATTCTCGGCCGTGCCGCCGCCTACCTGGATGGTGAGCGAACCGGAGAGCGTGGTGCCCGCGGATGCCGAGACCGGGTCAATGTACCCGTTGGGGTTCTGCGTGTTCAGCCCGCCTAAAAGCTCCTGCTGAAGCAGGGACAGAGTCGGGGACCCGAAGAGCGGCTCCGGCGTTCCCGAGCTGGTGTTGCCCTCCTGCGTATTCAGCGCGCTGATCAGCGAATTGTAGTCGGTCACCAACTGGTTGACGGTGCTTTCGACATCCGTGTTGTCGTTACCGATGACCACCTGCACCGGAGTGGTCGAGGTCGCCAGCAGTTGAAAGGTTACGCCGGGGATCAGATTGGTGACCGTGTTCGAAGCGCTGGTCAGGTTCACGCCATCGACCGTGAGGCTGGCGTTGGCTCCGGTCACAGCCGAGGTGTAACCCAGTGCGGCGTTGGCGTTGCTGGAGTCGACGATGGAGTTGGCGCTTACGGTGATGTTTCCGCTGGCGCCGGAGGTGCCTGAAACCAGGCTCAGGCGGGAGCCGGTGGCGTCGGTGAGCACGCTTGCCGTGACTCCAGCGTTCGAGGCGTTGATGGCCGCGGCGAGACCGGAGAGCGTGTCGTTCGATGAGTTCAGCGTGACCGTCTGCGCGGTGCCGTTGCCCACCTGCAAGGTGATCGAACCGGCGAGGGTGTCAGAGGCGTTGGTGATCTCGGCCAGGTATCCGCTGGAGGTCTGGGCCAGGCTGTTGACCAATACGGTGTGGGTGCCGGCCGCGGCGGACGAAGTGGCCGCGGTGAGCTCCAGCACGTTTTCGTTGGAGCTCGAGCCCTCCTTCTGAGCCAGAATTCCCTGAAAATCGGTGAGCTGGCTCAGGTCGTTGGAGAGATTCGAAAACAGCGTGCCAAGATTCGAAATGACGGAGTCCTGGCCTTCAAGAGCCGTCAACTGGTTTTGCCATGGAGTCTCGACGTTCTGAAGATTCGCCACGATCTGCGACACCGTTGAGCTCACATCGAACCCCGTGCCGCTGGTTGGCGAACCGAAACTCAGTCCAACAGTGCCCATCCATTCCTCCGTACTTACTTAAGCAGCCGGCAAACCAAGTAGATGCATGCCGGATTGGAAATTACTTACTGCGCCCAAGAGAGTTGTCCCAGCGCAAGGAAGGGCGCCCGCTGGACGCCCTTCCTGTGCTGTTTATCGGCAGCCTTGCGGCTGAGATTAATCCGGCGGCGAAGAACTGCCGCCGGGGAAGGTAGCCCTTCGGCTGCAATTACTGCAGCAGCTTGGTGACTTCCTGCTCCATGCTGTTGGCCTGCGCCAAAGCCGAGATGCCGGTCTGGCTGAGGATCTCGTACTTTGACATGTTGGAGGTGGCAGCGGCGTAGTCCGTGGCCTGCACCGCGTTCTGTGCAGACTGGATGTTTTCCTGCTGGGTGCTGATGACCTGGCCTACGGAGTTCAGGGTGTTGATCTGAGCTCCGATGTAGCCGTCCTGTGCCGCCACGTCGGCGATTGCCGTGTTGATCGACGTCAGGGCCGCTTGCGCATCTGTCGAGTTGGTCAGGTCAGTGCCGCTGAGACTCTGGCCACTGCCTGCCGTGTAGCTGATGGTCGCGATTCCCGATCCAGCAGTGTCGGCGGTAACTGCCGCACCGGCGGTCGTGGTGGTATCGGCCAGCGGGGTCGTTCCGTCCTGGGCAAGCTCGACCTGGCCCACTGACGTCGGCGCCACGGCCACAACGTTGCCCGTGATCATGATGCCGGTGTCGGATGAGTTGTTGGTCGGCGCCGCATCTCCAGCCGCTCCCGCGGTGGTGAAGGAGGCCGTCAGGCCAAGGCCGGAGCCATTGATGGCGTCGACCATGCCCGCTACGGTGTTGGCGTAGCCGGTTGTGCCGCCAGTGGCGATCGTCGCGGTCGCAGTGATCGGTCCGGTTGCCGAGCCGATCTCGTAGGTGACGTCCAGCGTGCTGCCGGCGGTAACTGCATCGGTGGATTGCGCGTTGACCGTGGCGCTGGACAGATCGACAAACACGCTCTGGCCGGCGGAGTAGGCCATGGTGCCGCCGGTCTGGCCAAGGCTGCTGGAGGATAGCGCGCCGATGCTCAGACTGTTGATCGAAGAACCCTTCGAAGATGAGTCACCGGTGTAGATGGAGGTGGTGCTGCCGAAGACCGTCTGCTGGTTATAGGATGTCGTCGAGCCGATGTTATCGATTTCCGAAAGGATCGACTGGTATTCCTGGTTCGCCGCAGCATCCTGCGTCGTGTTGAGGGTGCCGTTCGAGGCTTCGGTAGCCAGCGTAACGGCCCGGTTGAGCAGGCTTGTCACTTGCGAAAGAGCGCCGTCAGCCACTTGCAGAAGGCCGACACCCTCGGTTGCGTTGGTTTGGGATTGCGTAAGAGCCTGCTGGTTGGCCTGCAGACCGTTGACCAGTGAAAGGCCGGCTGCGTCGTCGGCGCCGGAGTTGATCCTGGAACCGGAAGACAACTGCTGCAACACGGTAGTCAGGCTGTTGTTGGTATTGTTCAGACTATTTTCCGCATATGTCGCGGCGAGATTATTCAAGACACCCAGGGACATGGGTTCTCCTTGTTGAATGCGTAGATTTGCGACCCTGTTGCTCGCGAACGCTCCCCTTTTTATTGCCCTGGGTAGCTGTTACCGGCTCGATGGTCACCGCATATGGCCCCTTTTTCGGCCTGGGTCGTGTGGACTTTACCGTTACGTGCATTGTGTCCAGCGGCGTACACTTGGGCACGTTACCTTTCAAATTTCTAACCTTTATTCGCCCCCAGCCGATAACTTCTGCGAAGGAGTTTGCGGCCATGATCGAAGTGACGCGACTCAACGGCAAACCCATGGTGCTGAACAGCGATCTCATCAAGACCGCCGAGGCATCTCCTGACACCATGCTCACGCTCATCAATGGAGAGAAGCTGATTGTGCGCGAAGAGCCGGGTGAGGTGGTGGAGCGCGTGCTGGCTTACCGCGCCAAGCTGCTTGCGGCCGTAGCCCGGCGCATGCCGGCTCCGGCCGATCTCGAGCGCGTGGTTTCGCTCTCGAGCCTCGAAGTTGCCGGTCAACCGGGTGGTCAGCCCGAGCAGATTTTTCCCAGCGGCCAGTGAAAGCGGGCGGGCCGCAATTATTGTCCGGCTATTGATTCGGCCATTGATTCGATCAAGGAGCAGTTCATGGATAAAGCGAGCATCGGTGGCGTCGTTCTTGCCCTGGCCGGCATTCTGGCCGGCTTGCTCATTGAGGGTGGAACCCTGGCGCAGGTATTGCAGCCCACAGCGGCCATGATCGTCATTGGCGGCACGCTCGGCGCAGTGCTACTGCAGTTTCCGCTCACCACGGTGATCGGGGCCTTCCGCAGCCTGGGACATGTGTTTGCCGAGCCGCGCAAGCACAACGCGCAATTGATTGCCATGCTGGTGAACTTTGCCAACAAGGCGCGCCGCCAGGGAGTGGTTTCGCTGGACTCGGATCTGCAGTCGATCCAGGACCCGTTTCTGAAGCAGACGTTGACGCTGGCCGTGGATGGCACCGAGCCCTCAGACCTGCGCAAGATTATGCGCGTCAGCCTGGACTCGAGCATGGAAGACGAAGACCAACTGCCTGCGGTCTTCGAGTCGGCGGGCGGGTTTTCGCCCACCATCGGCATTCTCGGCGCGGTGCTGGGGCTGATTCAGGTGATGCAGCACCTCGACAACATTCACGAGGTGGGCCGTGGCATCGCGGTAGCGTTCGTGGCCACCATCTACGGCGTGGGTCTTGCCAACCTCTTCTTTCTGCCCTTTGCCGGCAAGATGCGCATCCGCATTCGCGAGGGCCACCGCCGCCAAGAGATGCTGCTCGAAGGGGTTATCTCGATTCTCGAAGGCATGAACCCGCGCATGCTGGAGATCAAGCTCTCAGGGTTTGTCGACGATCAGAACCGCGAGAGCAAGGAGCGGGCCGCATGAAACGAGGCGGGCACAAAGGCGGCGCCAGCCACGAACGCTGGCTGGTCTCTTACGCGGACTTCATTACCCTGATGTTTGCTTTCTTCGTGGTTCTCTACGCCTCAGCGCAGGCCGACCAGAAGAAGCAGGCGCAGATGGCCGAGTCGATCGACTCCGCGTTTCGCGCGCTGGGGATGTTTCCCAGCCCGTCGCGCAAATTTGCGGCGAACGCAGGACCGTCAGGGTCAGACAAGCCGGTGATGCCGATGAATATCGTCATGGGCGAAGATGTGATGGCGCCCGCGCAGGTGAAGCAGGATCTCGACCGCATCCGCGGCCAGCTTATGCAGACCCTCTCAAACCAGGTGGCCAGCCACACGGTCTCGATCCGGATGGGACGCGACGGGCTGGTCATCAGCCTGCGCGAAGCCGGTTTCTTTAACTCCGGCTCGTCGGCGCCCAAGCCCGAGACGCTGCCGACTCTGCGCACGATTGCCGCATCCCTGGGGCGCACCCAGTACGATCTGCGCATCGAGGGCCACACCGACAACATTCCCATTCATAATGCCGAATTCGACTCCAACTGGGAGCTCTCTTCGGGGCGCGCCACGCGGATTGCGCGGTTGCTGATCGACCAGGGGCTGATTCCTCCAGAACGCATCTCCGCGGCCGGCTACGCCGAGTATCACCCGGTGGCCACGAACGATACCCCGGAGGGGCGCGCGGAGAATCGCCGCGTGGACCTGGTGGTGCAGCCGCGAACCAAGGTCAACTTTGCCGCGTCCGGGCCGTCGGGACCCGATGGGGAGTGGCGGAAGATTACGGATGTGCAGTAAGCGGGTCAGCGCCGAAGCGGAGTTAGTGCGGAAGCGGAGTTAGCGGTGTTAGCCTCGCTTCGCTCGTGTTAGCGGAGTTAGTTTCGCGTCCGTGCTAACTCCGCTAGCTCCGCTAACAACGCTAACTCCGCTATTCCACCCCCAGCACCTTCACGATCACGCGCTTGCGGCGCTGGCCGTCGAACTCGGCGTAGAAGACGCGCTGCCAGGTTCCCAGGTCGAGCCTGCCGCCGGTCACCGGCAGGGTGGTTTCGTGGTGCAGCAGCAGCGCTTTCAGGTGGGCGTCGCCGTTGTCTTCGCCGGTCTGGTGGTGCTTGTAATCGGGCCGCGCGGGGGCCAGATCTTCGAGCCACGTGCCGATGTCTTCGATCAGGCCGCTTTCGAGGTCGTTCACGTAAATCGCGGCGGTAATGTGCATGGGCGAGACGAAGCACAGGCCGTCCTTTACGCCGCTGCGGCGCACGATCTGCTCCACTTCATCGGTGATGTGCACCATCTCGCGGTGCTTGCGCGTTTCAAAGACCAGATATTCGGTATGACTCTTCATCGGCATCTCCTCAACG
>JBAUCP010000106.1:0-5466 GCA_049677625.1 Occallatibacter sp.
GAGTTGCCCCGTCTGCGGCTACGCGGCGAATCTTGAAAAAGCCGTTTCACGGCTCGAGCCAGTGACAGAGCTTGACCCCACGGGCGACGGCAAGCCCGAGCTAATTCATACGCCCGGCATGGGCGCGATTGCGGACATTGCGGCGTTTCTCAAGATGAGCCCGGCGAACGACATTAAGTGCGTGGCATATATGGCAGACCTTGGTGGGGAGCTCCGCCCGCTCGCGGTGTTCTTGCGTGGCGACCACGCTGTAAATGAAACCAAGTTGTTGGGCATCGTGGGCGCAATTGGACTACGTCCGATGCAACCGGACGAATTAGAGAAGTTCCTCAAGGCACCGGCGGGATTCTTAGGACCGATCGGCCTCAACAATGTTTTATCGTATGAAGACTTCAAACTGACATGGCTCTCCATTCCTGAAGCGACAAATCGCCAGATTCTTGGCGAAATTGGCAAGCCAGGAAAGGCATCTGGAATCAATCCACAGCATGGTGAGGACTGGATTGATGTTGTAGATCGCGTAAAGAACGGTGTGGCTGTGATCGTGGACACGGCGCTCGAAGGCCGCAAGAACATGGTCTGCGGCGCCAACAAGCAGGACTATCACCTGCGCAACGTGACGCCGGGCCGCGACTTTGGCTGGACTCTGCTGGCCGACATCCGCAGCGTGAACGAAGGCGAAGGCTGTCCCACGATCAACAAGGACGGCACAAACTGCGAAGGTAAGCTCGTCGTCGGCAAAGCCGTTGAAGTGGGCCACATCTTCAAGCTCGGCTACAAGTATTCCGAGTCGATGGGTGCGCGCGTGCTCGATCCCAACGGCAAGGAAGTAACACCGATCATGGGCAGCTACGGCATCGGCATCGAGCGCATTCTCACGGCGGCCATCGAGCAGTCGAACGACGCGAACGGCTTCTCGCTGCCGGCCTCGATCGCGCCGTTCACGGTGGTGGTGACCGTCACCAATGCGTCCGACGCGGCGCTGCGCGAGACCGGCGAAACTATCGCCACGGAGCTTGAGGCGGCCGGACTTGACGTGCTGCTCGATGACCGCGACGAGCGCGCCGGCGTCAAATTCAAAGACGCGGACCTGATCGGCATTCCCTACCGCATCAATGTAGGCAAGAAGGCCGCGAGCGGACAGGTGGAACTGGTGGAGCGGGCCAAAGCATCGAGCACGGATGTGGCGATCGACGAAGTTGTAACGCACGTAAAGCAGCGGGTCGAGGAAGAACGGCTCCTGGCTTCTAGCTCCTAGCTTTCAGCTCTTCCGTGCGCGGAGCTTTTTTGCCGGCATGGGATGCGGTACTTGATTGGACAGGAAGAGCTAGAGGCTAGAAGCTGGAAGCTGAGAACTGAGAACTGAAAACTGAAAAAGGAAAACCATGGCGCTGAAGATAAAAATCGCTTGGCCCACGAAAAAAGACCTCCTGGCAACGCCGGTTCTGCTCAGCGTTGCAGGGGCGTTTGCAGTCTTCGTGCTGGTGGGCTTTTCGGTCTTCGGCTCCTACTACTTCAAGTACCGCGGCATCGTGGACGAGCGGCTCAAGCAGCCGATCTTTGAGAACACCGCCAAGATTTATGCGGCTCCGCGCGAGGTGCGCCCAGGGCAAAAGCTTACCATCCGGCTTATCGCCAGCGAGCTGCGCGAGGCCGGCTACTCCACCGACGGGGCCACACAGGCTGCCTCTCTGGGAACCTACAGCGAGAGCGATGGGGGCATTACCGTGCATCCCGGCCCGCAGTCATATCACGCGCCCGACAGCGCCACCATTCACGTGGACAACGGCGAAGTGGACTCGATCACCGACGACCACGGCCAGCCGCTCTCCAGCTACGAGCTCGAGCCGCTTCTGATCACTGGTCTGAGCGAGGACGCCAACCGGTCCAAGCGGCGCCTGCTGACCTACGAGGAGATTCCGCAGAATGTAGTGCAGGCTGTGCTGGCCATAGAAGACCGCCGCTTCTTTGAACACGGCGGCGTGAACTACGAAAGCATGATCAGTTGGGGCTGGCATGACTTGATCGGCGACCGCAAGCATCGCGGCGGCGCTTCAACCCTGACCATGCAATTGGCAAAGATGCTCTTTCTGGAAGACACCGGCACCATCCGATACAAGCTCACGCAGATCATGGTTGCCTTCCAGCTCGAACATCGCTTCACCAAGCAGCAGATTTTTCAGATGTACGCCAACGAGATCAACCTCGGCCAGCGCGGCAGCTTTTCGATTGACGGCTTCGGCGAAGCGGCCGAGGCGTACTTCGGCAAAGATGTGCGCCAGCTCGACCTGGCCGAGTGCGCGATGCTGGCCGGCATGATCCAGAGTCCCAACCGGCTGAACCCGTTCCGTCATCCCGATCGCGTCATCGACCGGCGCAACCTGGTGCTCGACTCGATGGTGGAGACCGGCGCCATCACCAAAGAGCAGGCTGAGGCCGCCAAGACCGAGCCGCTGCATCTTGCCGAAGCAAGCGTGGACGCGAGCGAAGCGCCGTACTTTGTGGACCTGGTCCACGAGCAGTTGACGCAGAAGCTCGGCGACAGCGACTTCAACCGTGAAGGGCTGCGCATCTACACCACGCTCGATCCCGATCTGCAACGCATCGCCACGTCGGCCGTGGACTCGATGATTCCTCAAGTGGATGCGCAGGTTGACAGGCTGCACGCCCGCGACCGCAAGCTGGGCAAATCGTACATTTATCCGCAGGTGGCGCTGGTGGCGCTCAATCCGCATACGGGGCAGGTACTGGCGCTGGTGGGCGGACGCAACTACGGTGCATCGCAGTTGAATCACGCCGTCGCCATGCGGCCCACAGGCTCGACCTTCAAGCCGTTTGTCTATGCGGCTGCGTTCCGCACGGCGGTGGAAGGCACGATACTGCCTGGACAGACAAAGCTGTTTTCGCCGGTGACGATGCTGAGCGACCAGCAGCAGACCTACGGCGAGGGCACGCAGTATGAGTACACACCGAAGAATTACAAGCAGGAGTATTACGGTGAGATGACGGCGCGCCTTGCGCTGATGCGATCGGACAACAACGCCACTATCAGCCTGGCCGGCATGGTGGGCTTCGATACCGTGGCGGCGCTGGCCCGCGATGCGGGCGTGAAGAGCGCGCGCGGCACGCCTTCGATGGCCATCGGCACCTATTCGGCAACGCCGCTGGATATGGCTGGCGCTTACACCGTGTTTGCAAATGGAGGCGTGCATCTCGATCCGTGGATGCTGGCCAGCGTGCGCACCGCGACGGGCGATGTGATCTCCGACTATACGCCGACAGCGCGGCAGGTGCTGGACCCGCGCGTGGCCTACCTGACGACGAACATGATGGAGGCCGTGCTGCAGGGCAATGGTAGCGATGGCTGTGAGATTGGAGGCCGAGATTTCTGCGGATCCGGCGCCGGCGTGCGCAACATGGGATTCCTGGCTCCGGCGGCTGGTAAAACCGGCACAGACCACGACGCGTGGTTTGCCGGGTTCACCAGCAATCTGATTTGTATTGTGTGGGTGGGCAACGACGACTATACCGTTCTGGGGCTGGAAGGCGCGCACGCCGCCGCACCCATCTGGGCGGCATTCATGAAGCAGGCCGTCGAGCTGCCGCAGTACTCCGACACGCACGATTTCACTCCGCCCGATGGCGTCGAGATCGAGCAGATCGACAGGGTAAGCAATCTGTTGAGCGACAACGCCTGCCCTAACAGCTACAGCGCGGCCTTTCTTGACGGCACCGGCCCTGCCGACACCTGCGATCACCCGCCGGACCATCGCAACATTCTGCAGAAGATCTTTGGGCTGGGCAAAAGCGGGAACTGATCCAGGGCTGCTGTTTTTATCTACCCATCCACATCGCTGCCATCCGGCATGGGCTGGCAGCTTGCGCACCAGAAGGTGACGCGCGCATCCGGGCCCTGGATGCGCCTGCGAACGGGCTCGCCGCAGCGCCGGCATGGCTCGCCGTTGCGTCCGTAAACCCACAGATTGGCGCCGGGATCGGACTCATTCGTCGTTCGGCGCTTTCTGCCGCCATAGGTCACAATGCTGTCGCCTGAGTCTTCCAGAACATTTGCGCCGACCAGCCGTTGTGCGGCTGCAACCAGCGCATTCACCTGCTCGGGCCGCAGATCGCCGGCTCGGCAAAATGGATTAATGCCGGTCACAAAGCAGATCTCTGACTTGAAGACATTGCCCACGCCGGCCATCACCGCCTGGTGCAGCAGCACGTCGCCAATCTCCTCGCCCGCATGCGCGACCACGCGGTCCGCGGCCGCGGCCGCATCGAACTGCGCGCTGAGCACGTCGATATCAGCGCGCGGAATGCGGCGATCGTGGGCCAGCGACTGCGCGGTGTGCATCTCGGCCACCGGGACGCGGAATCCCACCGCGAGGTAATCGCTGTTTTCAATCACAATGCGCATGTTGAAGCGGGGCTGCTGCCAGCGCTCGCCATGCCGGTAGATGTGCCAGCTTCCGCTCATGAGCATGTGCGTAACCAGCGAAGCGCCGCCGGAAAAATGAATGAGCAGCCACTTGCCCCGCGCCTCCACGCCACTCACAATCTGACCCGCGAGCGGCGTATCGTCGTCATAGCGCGTGAGCCTGGGATACGTGGAACGGAACGCTGTAACGGCTTTACCCGCGAAGGCGCGGCCCAGCGAGCGCGCGGTGCGAAAGATAGTGTCGCCTTCAGGCATCGTTTATTGCACCTCGCCGGCGTGGGTTTGGCGGGACGGTTGGCTCACCGGCAAAAGAATGCGCCGCAGGTGCATGCCCAGGGGACCGGGATGAAAGCCTGCATCCATCAGGAATCGCGCCATGGGATGCGCCGCCACAGACTGGCCGTTGATGGTCGTGATGAGTGCGCCCTCATAGTTTCTGTTCTGACGGCTGCCGCCGTGGAGTTGCGCCTGGCCGCGCGAACTGAGGAAGTGCGCGAGGCCAGAGGCCGTCTGCGAACGCTCCGGTTCGTCGGCAGGCAAAAACACGAGCAGAGTGGGATTGCCACGGCGCATCCACGCCACCAGTTGGCCGTTGCGCAGAATCACCTCAGCGTAGGCGGCGCGAGTCAAAATGCGCGGCGCAGTCTCACTATCCTCATCTGCAACCGGCAGATCGGGCCAGCGCAAAACAGATCCGTAAGGGTTGGCCGGGTCCGCTGCGGCAAGCAGAACAAACTCCGGCTTTTCCTCCGGCGGCCCGGTGCGCAACTGGCGCAGCAGGTCGACCGCAGCGGGCAGCGCGAACTGCGTAGCGCCAAGCCCCGCCACAAAATAACCGCGCCGGATGCGCCCGCTTTCTTCGAGCGCCTTCAGCACGTCGTAAACCGCGCTGAAACCGCCCGGCACATTTTCAGCCGCAACCGACTCGCGCAACAGCACGCCATAGCGATTGAGCAGTTGCAGCGCCAGTGCGTGGCTGGCCTCGGTCTGCGACGGGTAGTAGCGCCGGTCTCCAGACCGGCTGT
>JBAUCP010000107.1:0-2864 GCA_049677625.1 Occallatibacter sp.
AAACAATCATGTCTCTTCTCCTTCAAACTAGCCGGGTTTGAACTGACCAGAAGTGTCGGTCTAAAGGTGGCCGCCGGAGAGAACTGACTGAGTAGTGTCCTAATTCAGCATTGTTTTGAAAGGGCACGAATCGGTCGGGTTGATCTTTAGTCGTGCCGTAAATCTGATGTCGTAGAAACGAGAACCAGGAGAGTATAGATGCCGCTTTTGATGACTTACGAACAATGGATGAAACGAACTTATTCGATGGTGAAATCGAGAAGCGATTCTTTAAAGGTAATCGACGAAGCGATCAAGAGAAGAGATGAGGCGGGCGCCAAGAGGGCGTTAATCAATTGGATCGACGAGCAGAACAAGAAGCGTCAGGACTGGCACCGCAGCGTGAGAAATGAGAATCACGCGGTCGAAGAGCTCTATAAGCAGTTAGGTATATTGGGCACGGCAGTTCCCTACAAAAACATCACCGAAGAGATGGACGACAAGCTCGCCAAAGCGCACATCAGGCGGGAGCAGCGGCTGGCGGCAGCGAAGATGTTCGACGGCAGAACCCTGAGATTCAAGGGCAGCTTCTGGGGAATTTCCCGGCGGAAGTGCGCCGAGGGCCGCAGCAAGATATTGAACTCAGCAAAGAATGTAGGCAAATCGACTGTAGGCGTGGGCGGCAATATTGCAAGCGTGGGATCGAGCGCTTACAGCATAGCTTCCGATCTCAAGACCACTATCCAGACGATCATGGGGACCCTGGCACCGGAGACGCAAAGCGCGCTCGTGGAGCACGTGTTTGGAGAAGGGATCGCTCAGTTTGCCGCCAACGTTGTTCCCCTTGTCGGATTGATCAGCTCCGGAGGCAAGGCCATCAAGGACTGGGTGGGCGTGGCTCAGAATGTTTATCGAGCGACGGAGATGGAATCTCGATTCGGCGACGTCAGGATGGGAGACGCATCCGCCGCATTGGAGGCGATTGTCGCCATCATCGATCGGCAAATCAAGAAGCAAACTGCCGATGCCGCCATTCATACAACGGCATTCACCGCCAAGGGCATATCTGCCCTGGCTGACGGCGGAACGGCCACCACCGCGGTTCTGGGAGTTGTTGAAACCATCGCCGTTCTGCTGAACACGCTTGCCGATCTGGTTATCGATGCCAGGCAGATAGACGCAGGAAATGTACTGATTGCCGCCAAGCAATTTGATTTGACCCTGTTTAGCAAGTGCCCCATTCTTGGCTGCTACTACGTGGCGGTGCAAGACCACTCCACCATCATGGATTTCGATTTCGCCAACATGGGCAAGGCAAACTGGCAACAGGAAGCCCAGCGGTTGAAGTATGCGATTACGCCGGTCATCAAGCAGGCTGGCGTTCTGATTGACAAGTCGCGAGTCGAGATCAAGGGAATGGAAGACGCGAAGGGCGTTTATCAGCGCTCGCTCTGGAATGTCATCAACCTGAAGTACAAATCCAAAGGCTACGGTCAAAGCACAAATATGCCCGGCATCGCCGGCCCCAACATCGACATCATCGACGCGGTGGCCAAGGGAGACATTTAGAGTCTCGCGTCTAAGGTTCGCATCACAAGCGAGTTGTGATCCTGAGCGAAGTTTGGCTCGTCTTTTGGACCATACGGAGTCGAAGGACCTGCGGTTGGGATGATGCACTTATCGAAGAAACTTCGGGAACCTTCAGCGCCTGCTACTGGCTTCCCGCTTGAACAATCTTGTGTTCCACTGCAAGCGCCCCCGAAGCGACGTTTTCCTTCGGGGGCGATTTTTTTGCAGCCGTGCTACGCCGTGGCGCGCTGCTGCTCGTGGCCGCCCAGGCGCACGCTTACCACCTTCGACACGCCCGGCTCCTGCATGGTGACGCCGTAGATCATGTCGGCGGACTGCATCATGCGTTTCGAGTGCGTCACCACCAGGAACTGTGTCTCGCTGCTCAGCGAGTGCATCAAGTCGGCAAGCCGGCCCACGTTGGTCTCATCCAGCGCGGCGTCCACTTCGTCCAGCACGCAGAAGGGGCTGGGCTGGAACTGGAAGATGCCGACCAGCAGCGCCAGCGCGGTGAGCGCTTTTTCGCCGCCGGAGAGCAGCAGAACGCTTTGCAGCTTTTTGCCCGGAGGCGAAGCGACGATTTCGAGCCCGCTCTCAGCCTGGTTCTCCTCGTCGGTGAGGCGCAGGAACGCCTGGCCGCCGTGGAAGAGCCGGGTGAAGACCTGGCTGAAGTTCTCATTGATGCGCGCGAAGGCCTCGTCGAACTTGGTGCGCGAGATCTGGTCGATCTCCTTGATGGTCTCCTGCGTGTTCTCGATGGACTCGATGAGGTCCCTGCGCTGGGTTTCAAGGAAGGCGTGACGTTCGGCCGTCTCCTTGTACTCGTCGAGCGCCATCATGTTCACCGGGCCCATCTGCTCGATGCGCTGGCGCAGGCCGCGACAGGTTTCTTCTTCGGCCGCCAGCTCTTCGCCGGCAAGGTGCACCATCTCCTGATCGCCGCGCAGCACCGATGCCTCAACATTCACTTCCGCAAGGCAGCTCGCTTCCAGGTGCTCGAGATCGGACTTCAATTTGGCCAGCTCGCTTGAACGGCCGGCGCGGTCTTCGCGCAACAGGTCGAGCGCGGCGCGGCCGGCTTTGAGCTGCGTCTCCATCTCGGCCAGTTGATGGCGCAGGGCCAGCGCCTGCTCGGCGATGGTCTGCGCAAGAGCCAGCGCATCCGTGCGCGCGGCGGCAAGCTCTTTCTGGCGCTCGGCCAAAGTTGCGGTTTCGGCGATGCGCTGCTCGCGCTCGGCTGTGGCCGCGGCGCGCTGCTGCTCGATGGCCAGCACGCGGCGCTCCAGGTCGGCATGCAGACGGTCGATGCGCTGGAA
>JBAUCP010000108.1:0-2239 GCA_049677625.1 Occallatibacter sp.
AAGAGACCACGATCATCGTCCCCGCCAGAAGCTGAATCCTTCGCTGATAAATGTTTCGTCTCAATTCCTCACCGAGGCAGGCCGGGTGCCCCATCCTTTCCGCGCCCTTTGCGGAAAGGGTGGGAAACCACAAACTTCCGCCCCGATCTACGGTACCGAAGTAAACGGCGAAGCCGGCAGCCCATCGCTGTTGAACAGATCGCAGTCCGGACTGTTGGCCCACCCATAGCGCACGAACACCGGCTGCGCCACATCAGGGCTCGACGCGACTATCGATGTACCATCAATCGTCGCCGTAGCCGGCACAAACTTCCCATCCGCGCCTGCGACTTCAAACCCCGTCACCGTGCCGCCCTTGGCCATGAGCCCGGCCCCGTGATCGAACCACGCGCGAATCGCCGCGCCCTCCGGCGTGGCCTGGCGGAAGATCGGCCCGGAGTCTTCAAGCGTCTCGCCGTAGCTCAGCACACGGGCGGCACGCGCCAGCCGCAATCCGACATCCACCTTGTCCGGCGGATGCACATTATCCGGCGTGCCGATGTCGATGGTCACGGCCATACCCGTATTGCGCAGCTCCAATGTTCTCAATTGCTGCTCGCGCAGCGTGGCCCAGTCCTCGGCCGGCGTGGATTTGAAGTTCGAAATCTGCACGTAGAGGAACGGAAAGTCCCCAACGCCCCACTCCCGCCGCCAGTCTTCAATCAACGTCCGAAACACACGGCCATAAAGCGGCGCGCGCTCCAGCACGCTATTCGACTCGCCCTGGTACCAGATCACGCCGCGAATCGGCAGCGGCGTGAGCGGCGCGATCATGCCGTTCCACAACATGCCGGGCCCCCAGCTATCGAGCGTGGGAACCCACGGCAACACCGGCGCTGGCTTGCCCGCGGCCTTGGCGTCGTCGATCATGCGCTGCCGGTTCTTCTCGCGCAGTTGGGCGTCCGGCTCGCGCTCCGTCATCCGTCCCCACGAGGCAAACAACGGCGCAAGCGCCGCGTCCTGGCCCAGCGCGGTCATGCGCGTCCACGCCTCGCCCGGCGTTCCGCCCCATGTGGAGTCGATCACGCCCACCGGCACATGCTCGCGCTGCTCGATCTCGCGCGCAAAGTACCACGCCACAGCAGAAAAATCCTTTGCCGTATCCGGCGCCGATGCGCCCCATCCATCGGTCTGCACGTCGTCCAGCGGATAGTCGCTGGCGCTCTTCTTCACCACCAGCAGGCGAATATTCGGATTGTCCGCGTGCGGCAGGTCCTGGTCGGCAGTCGCCGCCTGATGCATCATGAACTCCATATTTGACTGGCCCGACGCGACCCACACATCGCCCACGAGCACATCGTCCAGGGTGATGCCTTGAAAGAGTCCGAGCGCGTTCGAGGCGCCGACCGCGCCGGTGATGGTCATCTGGAACGGGCCACCCGCTGCACCGGGCTTCATATACAAACTCCATCGTCCCAGTTCATTGGCCGTCGTCGATTCCAGCTCACCGCGAAAATGCACCCCAACCTGCTCACCCGGCGCGGCCATGCCCCACACATGCACCGGCAGGTCGCGCTGGATGACCATGTGGCTGGAGAGGATCTTCGGCAGCGTCACCTGAGCGGGCGCTTGCGCGCCGCCCATTACGGCAACCGCAACAACGGAAAAAACTGCAAAGCGCAGATTCATAAGCAATGCCTCAAGATTCAGCCCTTCTATCGCACCGGGATTTTCACGGCGCGTTCCAAGGGCGGGATAATTTTCCTGATGACGTTAACAGAGCCGACCGGCCACGGTCTGCCCTTCTTCCGGCAGCGTTATCCACAGGCGGCGCCTCCGCTGCGGCCCACAACATTCGCGCCTCCAAAGTGTCTATTTCAAGGAAACCGCAAGCCCGGCGCGAACCCGCTCACCATTAACCATTTGTTTTCATGTGCATGATCCAGAGAGTCCGCTTGTTCACGCGTCGTTGATCCCAAGCAGGACATACTGGAATCGAAAACAGGCATCTGATTCAGTAGAACGGGTGTTCCCCATGCGCGTCACACGCATAACAGCATTTGTCCTCATGATCTTGGCGGCGTTTGGCTGCACGCGGACTCACGCCCAGGCGGCCCTGCTCATGGAGGAGCCTTACGGCTTCTTCGGCACGCTCAATCCGACTGGTCACAACGCTATTTACTTCGACCGCATCTGCGCGGAAACGCCGGTAGAGCTGCGCCGCTGCCAGCCCGGTGAGCTGGGCGCGGTGATCGCGCGC
>JBAUCP010000109.1:0-4636 GCA_049677625.1 Occallatibacter sp.
CGTGAATATTGAGCGCCTCGATCATCTCCCACGACAGTATCCGCGCCTTTTCTGCCTGTTCCGGATAGCCCATGAACCAGGAGCTGGCGGAAAGGAAGTTTGCGCAAGCAAATGTAAGCGGAAGCTGGAAGGCGATAGCCAGTCCCCGTTCGCGCTCGGGATTGTAGAGAGCGATGGCTTTCCCTGCGTGCTCGCGGGCGGCGGGAAAGTCGGCCATGAAGTAACTGGAGTACCCCATGCCCTGCCGTGCGACGATCTCGAGCCCGGGATCACCCGATGCGAGCGCAGCCTGCAGGACCTGATTGGCAGCCTCCAAAGAGGGGACGAGCGTGCCGCGCAGGAAGTAAACGGTCCACAGCCCCCACAGCGAACCGACGAGGCCGGGGCCATTACCCAGCTTTTCACAAAGGTTGCGCGCCCGGACGCAGGCGGCTTCCGCTTCACGCGAACCCCATCCTATCGTCGCCATGAGCGCGGTGGAGAGCGCCAGTTGCGCTTCCATCTCGGAGCGCAGACGGGCGGGATCGTCGGCGGGAAGAGTTTCGAGCAGAGAGATCGCCTTTTGCAGGTAGGCCGCGCACTCGCGCAATGCCGAGCGCTGCTGCGCCTGCTGGCCCGCTTTCATCCAGCCTGCGATGGCCTCAGCCGTTCGCTGCGCGCCTTCGAAGTGCCGCGCCAGCATCTCCGGCTTGGTCTCCGCCATATCGGGGAAACGATGGATCAACGCTCCGGCGATTTTGTCGTGAAACTCCTGGCGCGTGGTGCGGAGCAGCGATCCGTAGGCCGCGTCCTGGATGAGCGCGTGGCGGAAGGTGTATGTGGAGCCGGGAGGCGCGCCGTTTTCAAGCACAATCTCAAGCTCGACCAGGCGAATGAGCGCCGCGATGAGCGATTCGGCGGACTTGCCGAGCACGGTCTGGAGAAGCTCGAAGCTGCATTCACGGCCGATGGTGGCGGCGAGCTGGGCCACCACACGGTCGGCTCCGAGCCGGTCGATGCGGCCCATGAGCGAGTCCTGTACGGTGGCGGGGATGAGACCCGGAGGCAGCGGTCCGGTGAGCTCGTACCGGTCCTCCAGCTCGCGCAGAATGCCGGCATCGATGACGGTGCGGGTTACGGCTTCAACGAAGAGAGGAATGCCGCCGGTGCGGGCGACCAGCTCTTCGAGCAGCGCCGGCGGGAGCGGTTTGCGGCCGACGACGCGGGCCACCAGTGCACGCGTGTCTTCCGGCGGCAAGGCTGCAACGCTCACTTCGCGGCAGCGTGGGTGGTTGAGCCAGGCAGCGGAGAACTCAGGGCGCGCCGTGCAGACCATGAGTACGGGCAGATCCGATTGCCGCTCTACGATCTCGCCCAGCAAATCGAGCGTGGAAGGATCGGCCCAGTGCAGGTCTTCCATCAGCAGCAGGACCGGCGAGCCGCCGACGGAGTGGAGCAGAAGGTCGGCGACAACGCGGGTCATCCATTGCAGACGTTTGGCGGGCGGCATCTCGATCTCGGGATAGCGTTCGAGAGTGGGAACGGAAAACAGACCGGCGAGCGCCGAGGCTGCCTGCTCAAGCGGGACGCTGCGCCCAGCGGCGAATTGCTCCAGGAGATCGAGTTTGCCGGCGCCCGACATGCCGTCCTCGATGCCCACGCGGCGCTCGATCATCTCGACGATGGGGAACAGAGGGCTGTTCAATTGATAGGGCGAGCACTGGGCCTCGAAAACTTCGTGCAGACGGTTCGCCGCCAGTTGCGCAGCCGCCTCGAGAAGCCGCGACTTGCCGATTCCGGCCTCGCCCCGCAGCAGCAGCGTGCAGCCGCGTCCTCCTGCAGCTTCCGCCCAGGCAGCTCGAATCGATTCCAGCTCGCTGTCGCGGCCCACAAAGGAAGTGAGTCCGTGCGCGGTAGTCATCGCCTGGAAGCGGCTTGTAGTGCGGCTCTTGCCCAGCACGCGGAAGATCTGCATGGGCCGCGAAAGGCCTTTGAGGGTCTTTGAACCGAGATCCTCAAGCGCGAACTGGCCGCCCAGCAACTCCCGGGTCGCGTCGCTGATCACCATGGTTGCCGGCAGCGCTTCCGACTGCAGGCGCGCGGCAATGTTGGGCGCCTCGCCCAGCGCAAGCTGCTCGCGGCGGCCATGCGCGCCAACGTCGCCCACCACCACCAGCCCGGTGTGAATGCCGATGCGAACCTGCGGACGGTTTTCCCCCGCTCCCGCAGCGGCGATACGCGCCAGTATCTCCAGTCCGGCGCGAACCGCGCGCGCGGCGTCGTCCTCGTGCGCCGCGGGATAACCGAAATAGGCCAGAACGCCATCGCCGAGGTACTGCGCCACGTGGCCTTCGTAGCGCTGGACGACCTCGGCGCAGTCTGCCTGGTAGCGGGCATAGAGCTCCCGCAGATCCTCCGGGTCCAGCTTTTCGGCGAGCGTCGTGGACCCGGCGATGTCGGCGAAAAATACGGTAAGGTGGCGTCTCTCGGCGGTGGGCGTCTGCGTGGAAAGCAGTGAGCGTCCGCAGCCGCCGCACTTCTCTGCATCGCGCGGATTCCGGTACGCGCACTGCGGGCAAGGAATGCCCATCGGTGCTCCACATTCGGAACAGAATTTAACGCGCGCGGAATTTTCCGTTCCGCAACCAGGACACTGCATGTACGCTCGCTCCGAGCGGCCCGAGGGGGTGGGACCGTAACCTTAGCGTTAACTATAGCATGGAGCTTGCTCGCGATTGGATGCGCCCGACGCGCTGGCTTTGTATCTGAAGCATCGTGCTTTCCCAGGTCTCAGAATCGAGACCTGGGGCACCCATTTTCGTGCTTGGTGCGGTCAGAGACTTGGCGCTGCGCTCACCTTCGAAATGCGAGCAGCGGCGGGTAAGGAAGGCTGAGCCGCCACGGCGCTCTCAGCTCGTAAGAGCCGAGCACCGATGAATCGATGCCGGGCGACCATCCTGAAGCCGGATACCGGCCGCCCGCATATCCAGGTATGTATTCCACGTCCACTTCAAGGGCGGCTTCAAGCGGCCGGACTGTGGCCACGTCCCAGGCCTTGTCGAAGTCGGAGAGAATGAAGAACGGCCCCATGGCCACGGGCAGCATGGAGATGATGGGCTGGCTCAGCATCTGCCGTACGGGCTCGAAGTGCGCATACTCCGCGATGGGCCGGAGTTCCTCCTGCTTCGGCTTCTTCCACGCCAGCGAGGTCAGCCGCTGCCCGGTCATGCTGGTTACTTCGTAGCTGGTGGCCGTAACCTGCACCGACGCCATCTCCTTCGCGAATCCCCAGAAGACCAGGCCGCCGATCGTGGCCCAGAAGTTGTCCAGATACAGCTTGGGCATGAAATAGTAGGGGCCGGGCATTCCCGGCGTGATGGAGCCGCTCGAAAGGAAAGAGAACGGAACCCCGACGCTGTGCTCGTGATAGGTCATGCTGGGCAGCAGCGTGGGGATGTTCATCTGCGCCCTGAACATATCATGGAAAAAGAGGATCACCGGGTGAGTCCCCGGCGGGGTCACCTTCTGCTCGCCGAGCTCCAGGCCCGCTGGAAGCAGGTCAAGCACGCGCGCGGTGGGCAGTGCGAGGGTTACGCCGCGCATAGTGCCGTCGCCATGCAGGTTGATTGCGGCGAAAGGGTTGGCAGGTGTCATAACGTTTCCTCGCTGGCGGATGCGTTGTGTGAAGTACCGGGGGTTTGAGCCGTGCGCATATTCGTTCTCGGAGCCACGGGACATTTAGGCCAGGCCGTTGTACGCCATGCGCTGGCGCGCGGCCAAGCCGTGACCGCGGCCTCGCGGCAGCCCGATCCGATCGCATTGCGTGATCTGGACGTAAAGATAGCACGCGTGGACGGCGGGTTGAGCACACTGGCTGAAGTTTCGGCGAGCCACGATGTTCTGGTCGATGCCGCCGCTCCGTATCCGCTCGAACTTTGTGTGCCCGGCAGCCCGGCGTGGCGGCAGGCGATCGACGGAGCCGTGGACCGCACCCGGCGTGTGCTTGACGCCGCGCGCCGCAACCGGCTTCGCCTGGCGTTTATCAGCTCCTTCACCACGCTGCCGCGTCGTGACTCTCCGTTGCGTGCGATGGAGAGCGCATGGCGCCGCTCGGTGTACCCGTACTTTGAGGCCAAGGCGGCCATGGAGCGAGCGGTGATCGCAGCCGTCGGGGAGGGATTGCCGGCGGTCATCGTGAACCCGGCCGCGTGTCTGGGGCCATGGGAGTTTCGTGCGGAAGAGTCGAGCTTCGTGCGCCTGGTGCTGGCGCGGCGGCTGCCCCTGGTGATGGACCATGCTCTGAGCGTGATCGATGTCCGCGATGTGGCAGAGACGATCGACAGAGCGCTCGCGCTTGAACTCTTCGGACTCCCCATTGCGCTGGCGGGGCACAACGTAAGCCTGCTCGAAGTCGCGCGGCAGATCGCAGCGCTCGACGGCGCTTGCGGTCCCCCTCCCGCGGCAGTTGACTCGAGCGTGGCGGCGCTCACGGCCTTCTGGACCTCCACAACATTCGCTGCGTTCAACCAGAGCACACCCGATCTGTGGCGAGCCATTCCGCTCGCCGCCGACGGTTTCCCGATGGTTCCTTCGCCCGAACAAATCGCCATGGGATTGAACCTTCGCCCCTTGTGTGACACGCTGCGCGACGCTATCG
>JBAUCP010000110.1:0-3406 GCA_049677625.1 Occallatibacter sp.
AGGCAATCTCATCGCCTGTCGTGGACAGGCCGCGCGTTTCGGGTTCAGCCTCGTCCGCATCAGTCTCCGATAAGCCGCAAAGGTCGACTGGCGAGCCGGTGAATGGATCGCCCAGCCGTGCTTCGCACGGGACGAAGAATGGGGCCGCCGTGGCGCCGGGTTGGCCAAACGTCGCTACCTCTGACGCGGCTCTCTACGAGTTGTTTTCATCGATCAGTTTCGAAGGCGAGGGAGAGCGCAAGACGACGGTAAATAAAAAGAAGTGGATAACCGTTGCCGCGGTTAGCGCCTCTTCGATTCTGCTTCTGCTTATTCTCATGATCTCGCTGTTCCATCATGGAACGAAGTCCGCTGCGAAAGAATCGGTTCAGCCGCTTCAGGGGGCAACCGATGCTCAACTGGATCCCAACAAGCAGAAGCCGAGGGCTAGTGAACCGTTAACTCAGGGCCAGGCGCCGGCAACGACCGCAACCGAACAGGCAGCGGGTGACCAGCCGGCCAGCGAAGAGAACGGAGCGAACTCGGCACAGACGCCGACCGAAGACCAAACGAAAATGATGAACGATCAACTGGCTGCGCCGACACGGATTCCGCAAGGCATTAAGACGCAGGCCGCGGAAAATGAGCCTCCCGCTGGGAGCCTTGGCATTGCCGGCGCCGATGGTCTGGGAAGCAGCGGCGCGAATGAGAGCATCTTCAATAGCCACGCACAGACAATCGTTAAAGCTGCACCTTCCAAGCCGATCGCCATTTCATCTGGCGTTGCGGTTGGAATGTTGATTCAGAAGACGCCGCCCGTTTATCCGCTCATCGCTAAAACAGCCCGCGTGTCTGGCACCGTGCAACTTCAGGCCACTATCTCCAAGATTGGCACGATTAAGGATTTGCACGCTGTGAACGGGCCTGAAATGTTGCGCCAGGCCGCCATCGATGCCGTGCGGACCTGGCGCTACCAACCCTACAAGCTCAACAACGAGCCGACAGAAGTTGAAACAACGATAAACGTAGTTTTCACCCTTGGCGGATAACGTTCCGAAGCGCAAGCGTGACCCATCGGAAATTACGCCACGAAAATTGCTCGTTGGCATTCCATTGAGTTGGGCGGAACAAAGAACTGCGCAGGCTACAGCATTTTCGATCCAGCTCTTTACGGAAGCCGCACAGCAAAGTGGCGGGTGGGCACATCCTTTGCGCGTCTTCTGCGCAAAGGGTGGGAGAGCACAGCTCTCAATCTTGACCGTAAACATTCAAGCCGAAAATGCTCTAGTGTTGATCGCCGTGGCTGTGCCGCCAGTCCCAGTATTCCTTCTGGTCGGCTGCGTTGCGCTTGTTAAAGTCCATGTGGTCGCGGTGCGTGTTGGTTTCCCACTGCTGGTAATAAACCGTTTCTCCGCCCCACGGATGGTAGTCGTGGTAATAGGGGTCGTAAACGCGGGCGTGCACCGCGCAGCCAGCCATGAAAACCGGCGTGGCGCATACTGCTGCAAGCAAAAATGGAGCCAGGTTCCGAGACAACAAGCGCATACCGTTCTCCTTTTCGATACGAGTACTATTCGATGCGAAAGGGTGAAAAGGGTTGGCGGAATGGGCAAGCAAATTGCCCACAAAATCGCGTGCGCGAGCCTGATTGATCTTTAAATGATTGAAAATAAATATATTTGTACGCTTCGGAGAGGACCTGAAAAAGGCCTTTTCAATCCCTCAGACCGCAACCGGAACCGCCGCGTGCTGCGCCTGCAACTGAGCCTCGAGCAGCGCCGCCAGTTGTTCGTGAAACTCCGTCGTCTTGCCCATGCGCAACCGCGCCGAAGCCGTCTCCGATGCCAGCTCCACGTCGCCGCCCAGGAGCGCTCCCGTGGCCAGAATGTCATAGAGCTCGCTGAAGGCCGGCGCGCTGGCAACCGCACGACGCATGCGCTCGATCCCCTCCTGCACGCGGCCCAGGTGCACCTCGGCCGCGCCGCGTTTGGCCTCGCTCAGCGGCGAATCCTCGCCCAGCGCAGCCACCTGCACATAGGCTTCGCGCGCCTCAGCGTAGCGCCCGCCATGAAAAAATGCGTCGCCCGCCGCCTGGTAGAACAAAGCATTTCGCATGCCCAGATGCGCCGCGCGCCCGAGCCGTTCCAGCGCTTCCTTCAGTCTTGCCAGCCGCACCAGGCACACGCCGGCAAAGAGCCAGCCCACGCCCGACGTGGGACTCAAGCGGCACGCGCGCTCAAAGTACTCAAGCGCAACCGCCGGCCGCCGCGCATTTTCAAGCTCCGCCATCCCCATCTCGATCAGCGCCTGCGGGTCGTCCGCATTCGCCTTGAGCTTTCTTTCGCCAAGCAGTTGGTAGAGATTGTTCTTCTTCTGGCGATCGGCCTCCGCGTCTTCCGCGTGACCAAAATGATGAAGGACGAAATCCGCGAACCTGGTGACCAGTTGATGCGCCGCCAACCGCCGCGTCACCGTCTCGTGCACGCAGCCTTCGTAATAGACCCCCGGATGGCTGCGGAAGAGCCGCGTGGTGGGCAGCGGAACATACGCGGGATATGGCCGCGACTCCTCGATCAGCACTGGATTCGGTCTGGCCACTTGAAAGCCCAGCCGCGTGCTGGTATCGAGCATGTAGTTCCAGCGCCAGTTGTGAAACGCTGCAACGTCTGGCCTCTCGATTGCCTTGCGAATGCGCGCGCCGGCCGAGTCATCGAGCATCTCGTCGGCATCGATCACCAGAATCCAGTCGCACTTGCGCTGCTCAAGCACCCGATTGCGCGCGAGAGAGAAATTCTCTTCCCACGGAATCTCGATCACCTCGGCGCCACAGGCGCGTGCGATCGCGGCGCTCTCATCCGTAGAGCCCGTGTCGCCCACAACAATCCGGTCAGCGAACGTGGAGACGCTCTTGAGGCAGCGCGCAAGCGTAGCGCCGCCGTCTTTCACAATCATGGAGACTTCGATGGTTGGCTTCATTGCGGGTCAGGCATATATCGGCAATAAGGCGCGCATATTTCAACCGCGGCGCCGGCGCAGAGGAAAAGACGCTACGCCCGCGCCATGGGAGGCGGACGAAAACCGAACGCGTCGTCCACAATTGCCGCAATGCCCAGAGCAACTTCATCGTCGAAGGGCCGTGCGGCAATCTGCACGCCGATCGGCAGTCCCTCCGGTGAAGCGCCCACCGGCACAACCACGCCCGGCGCACCCAGCGTATTGAACCACTGCGTGTACCGCACGGCATCCAGATACTCGACCGTTTTGCCTTCAACCATCCACGCGCGCTCATCGTGCCGAAATGCCGGAATCGCCGCTGCCGGACAAAGCAGCACGGGAAACTCGCTCATCTCTTCGAGCGTTTTGGAGCGCAGCAGGTCAAGCTCTGCCCATGCCTTGAGTAACTCTGTTGCGGTCAGCTTGCCTGCTC
>JBAUCP010000111.1:0-2300 GCA_049677625.1 Occallatibacter sp.
GGCGTAGCGGCCGCGGTAGCCCATCTCCAGGCACAGGCAGTGGACTTCGAGCGCGTCGGCGATTTCGGCCGAGTCCTGCTGGCCGAGCAGCGTGCGCAGGTTGGTGAAGAACATTTCGCCGGCCAGATGGCCGCCGAAGAGCTCCTCCTGGAGCGGGCGGCGGGCCCAGTCGGCAAAGACGGGGCTCTGCAGGTTGAGCACGCTTTCGTCGAGGAAGCCGACGGCGGCGAAGACCGCCGTTTGCACGGTCTCACTGGAATAGCCGAGCGTGCGCGCATCCTGCATGGCGGACTGCAGCGAGCGGCGCATCTGTGCGCGGAAGCTTTCCGAGTCCTGCACCTGCTGGCGCTGGAAGCGCACCCGCACAATGGCGGTGAGCGACTCCTGGAAGCAGAGTGCAAGAGAGTTCACGCGGGGAGTGCTCATCAGGTTGTCTCCACGATGATGGTGAGTTCGAATTCGGGCTGGGCAATCTCTCCGGGAATGTAGATGCCGACCTGGCGGATCTGGAGAATGTGCTCCCAGCAGGGCCCGGAGGTGTCGATGGAGAAGTATTGCATGTCGGCCTCGGCGCGAATGGCCGTGGGCGGAACGGGAAGATGAGTGAGCGTCATGCCGGGCAGGGCGCGCTTGACCAGTTCCGGCACGAACTTGGCGGAGCAGACCTTGACCAGGCGCGGCGTTTGCCGCAGCAGATCGGACTCGGCAATCGCGGAACGGATGCCCAGGACCCAGCGGGCGCGGCGCAGGCAGCGCTCGTCGCGGACCTCGGCGGCGTGCAGGTAGGGCTCGGTGGGATGGAAGTCGAGCGTGACGGTGTTCGACGGGACCACGATCTCCAGGTGCTTGCGGATGTGCGCGTCCAGGGCGTGGAATGAGGGGCCGGGGTCGCGATGGTTGTATGCGGGAAGATTGCGCGGATCGGAGTCGACGGCGAAGGTGCATAGCGCGCCGGAGAGACGCGAGAGCTCGATGAAGACATCCTCAGGGTGCGCGTGGCGCGTTGCCGTGAGATGCTGCAGTGGAGCGATGGCGCTCTGCAGCGCGTGCAGGAACCAGTAGTTGGCCACATCGAGCGCGCCGGTGCCGGCCTCAAAGCGCCCATGGCGGCGCGCGCCGCGTGAGACGGTGGCGCTCTTTTCGCCCATGGCGTCAAGCAGGCGGCGGACCAGCAGCATGAGCGGCTCGCTGGCGCTCAGGCGCAGGCAGGGCGGAATGAAATCCTCGTCGCAGACCAGATGGCCGCGTCCGTCGCGCAGAACGCGGGCGATGGGAATGGAAAGGACCTCGGGCGTGAGTTCGGCCTCGGTGAGCAGGCGGATGTTCTTCTGGCCGACTTCGATCTCCCGCTCGTCCATGCCGTTGGTCTCGTCGCGCAGCATGCGCTGCATGCGCGAAAAGCGGCTGCCGTTGGGCGAGGCCGACAGATCGCAGTCGAAGCCGTTGTCGCGGCGCGCCGGTACGGCCAGATAGAGCGGCAGCACGGCGTCGGTCGAGGGAAACACCTCAAGCAGATTGCGTGGTTCCGGAGAGGGATCGGAGTTGGGCACTTCAAAGGCCAGGCCGTCGGGAAAGATGCCGGAAGCGTGGAGCAAAACCGCGGTTCCGTTGCGGATGGCCTTGGGGTCGAGCTCGGCATGGAGCAGTCCCCACGGCTCACGCCACAGGCTGGCCGCGAGGAAGGCCATGGAATCTTCGAAATAGCGGCTTTGCGTCTGGAAGTGATGAGGGCTCAGGTACATTCCCTCGGACCAAACGACCCGTGACAGGAATTTCATATCAATTTCGTAGCAACCAAACCGTTTGGCAATCGTAACTGTTGGGCGGTTCGCAGCCAGGTGCACACGCGAAGGGGATCATCCATGCCGCGATAACCTGCCCTGACCTCGCTGCCGTCGAGTGTGCTTGCATCGTAGGCTGCCTGCTCTTTACTGTCAAGCCAAGGCGATGTAGTCTTGGATTCCGGAACAACGCAATTTTATCTAACAGATGGTGGACCCAAATGGACGCGTTCAGGGATCGCTCCGACAACCCCCAACCTCCCTCCTCGAATGAATCCGCCGGAGCGGCTTCTTCGAGCGCTACCGGGCTCTTCGGCACGGTCTCTGCTCCTCCACCGCGGGACGAGGAGGACCTGCTCGCGGCCCTGACCAGGAAGCCGGAGGAGACGCCGCCGGCGCCGCCGGCTTTCACGCCAGCGCCGCCGGCTTTCACGCCAGCGCCGGCAGCACCGCCAGCCTTTGCGCCGGCTTCGCCGATGTTCTCCACGCCCGCTGCGGATGTGATCGCTTCTCCACCAA
>JBAUCP010000112.1:0-2154 GCA_049677625.1 Occallatibacter sp.
AGTATGATGGTTCACACACCAAATCCCCTTTGGGTATTTCTTTCGGAAAGGAGCGGCGGCAATGGCAGATTTTGTGACCGCATTCCAATGGATGATGCAGTCGGAGGACTCGCAGCTCGCATGCGCCGTGGTTCCTGACAGCACGCCGGCCGGCGCAACCGGTCCGTGCTACGCGATCAGCGGTATCAACTCGGGCAGTTTTCCGGCGGACTACGCGGCGATTGCAGCGCTGCCGCAGGGCTCGCGGCTGCCGGCCGTGCAGGCGTTCTACCAGAAGCAGTTTTGGAACAACTGGCTCGAGCAACTGGTTTCCGATGACGTGGCCAAGCGCGTATTCGACTTTGCGGTGAATGGCGGCCCGGGCGCGGCGGTGAAGACGCTGCAGCGCGCCGTGAATGCGCTGGGCGGCAATCTCACGGTGGACGGCGGATGGGGCCCCATGACGCTGGCGGCAGCCAATGCCGCGGACCAGGTGGCGCTGGAGCAGGCCTTCATCAATGCGCGCGTGGCCTTTTACCAGGAGATTGCGGCCAACAATCCCTCGGATGCGCAGTTTCTCCATGGCTGGACGGCGCGGGCGCTGAAGCAGGACGCGTAGGTTTTCATCCAAACATGCAGGCAATCTCTCCACCGGAAGTTGCGCAAAGGCTGGCTGCGGGGCTGCTGGCTTTTCCGGCGACGCACTTCACTCGCGCATTTGCGTTCGACGAGCGGGCGTATCGCGAACACATCGAGTGGCTGCTCGGGTTTGAGCCGGCGGGGCTGTTTGCGGCCGGCGCGGCGGGCGAGTTTTTTTCGCTCACGCTGGACGAGTTTGCGCGCGTTGTGAGCGCGGCCGTGGAGCAGACATGCGGGCGGGTTCCGGTGGTGGCCGGATGCGGCTACGGAACGGCGATGGCGAAGGAGTTTGCGCGCGCGGCTGAGGGTGCGGGCGCGGATGGGCTGCTGCTGATGCCGCCGTACCTGGTGACTCCGGAGCCGCAGGGGCTGGTGGAGCACGTAGCGGCGGTGTGCGCGGCCACGCGGCTGGGCGTGATCGTCTACAGCCGCGACAATGCGGTTTTTGACGAGCAGGCGCTGGAGCAACTGTGCGAGCGTGCGCCGAATCTGGTGGGGTTCAAAGACGGTACGGGCGATCTTGCGTGCATGAGGCGCATTCGGGCTCGGCTGGGCGAGCGGCTCACGTGCATCTGCGGAATGCCGACGGCGGAGGCGTTTGCGCTTAGCTATCTGGAGATGGGCTTCCAGACGTACTCCTCGGCAATCTTCAACTTTCTGCCGCAGTTCGCGCAGGAGTTTTACCGGGCGGCGGTGCGCGGCGACCTGGACGAGGTGGAGCAGAGGATGAACGGGTTTGTGCAGCCGCTGGTGGAGCTGCGCAGGCGCGGCCGGGGCTACGCGGTTTCGATCATCAAGGCGGGGCTGCGTGCGGTGGGGCGGCCGGCCGGGCCGGTGAGGCCGCCGTTGACCGAGCTCAAACCGGAAGAAATGGAGCTGCTGGCGGGGCTGGTCGAGGGAAAGTGTTGAGACGAGACAGGATGCCGCGGATGGGAGTTTGTGCCGCGGGCACCTCCCTGATTTCTGTGCTGTCACTTCAGGCCGCCCATTGGTATACTTGGAGATGTGACCACTTCCGTCCTCGAATCCATTCCCAACGCCAGCGCCACCGGGGCATCCCCCACCGAAAAGCGGGTTCTGCTGCTTAAGCCGCGCGGCTTTTGCGCCGGCGTGGTGCGCGCGATCGACATTGTCAAAATCGCCCTCGAGACCTTTGGCGCGCCCATCTACGTGCGCCGCGAGATTGTGCATAACCGCTATGTTGTGAATGAATTGGCGGAAAAAGGCGCGATCTTCGTTCATGAAATCGAAGAGGTGCCCGACGGTCAGCGGGTCATCTACTCGGCGCACGGGGTTTCGCCCGCGGTGCGCGAGATGAGCAAAGGCCGCAACCTGAAGGTGATTGACGCCACCTGTCCGCTGGTGACCAAAGTGCACATCGAGGCGGTGAAATTCGCCAAGCAAGGTTACTCGCTTGTGCTCATCGGTCACCGCGACCACGACGAGATTGAGGGCACGCTGGGCGAGGCGCCCGGTGTGACCCAGGTGGTTTCAAACGTGGCTGAGGTCGAGGCGCTGGTGGTTCCCGATCCCAAC
>JBAUCP010000113.1:0-6433 GCA_049677625.1 Occallatibacter sp.
TGTGAATATCAGGTTACAGGTGTGCGAAATCAGGCGCATACGATTGGGAAATCCTAACAACTCGACTGTCGCGGCGGGTGCAGCGACCGGCGCAGGCCGCGAAAACGGGGAGAACAAAACACGAAAATTTGCCATTGCACCCCATCATTTTCCGTTAAGCTGTTTAGCTGGAATGAGACAACGCGAATTCACGCTCTATGTTTCGATGCTCGCCACACTGGCCCTGGCCGCCTCTGTGGCCAAAGCCCAGAACAACCAGCAGCCCGACCCGACCCGCGACGCTCCACAACGGGAGTGGCACGCCTCCTGGGCGACGCACCCCACCGCTCCGCTGCGCGAGCCGCTGGTGCTGCACTTCCGCCGCATGCTTGAGCTGGATGCGGCGCCGGCCAGCTATCCGGTGCGGGTCAGCGCGGACAACCGCTTCATTCTCTATGTGAACGGCCAGCGCGTGGGCGACGGCCCCGCCCGCGGCGACCTGGCGCACTGGCGCTACGAGCAGTTTGACCTGGCGCCGATGCTGCACGCCGGGAAAAACTTCGTTACTGCGACGGTGTGGAACTGGGGCATCTTCGCGCCCATTGCGCAGATGAGCGACCGCACGGCGTTTCTGCTGGAGAGCGAAGCTACGGGCACGGGAGGGATCAGCACGCCGGAGGGCTGGGAGGTGGAGCAGGAGCCCGGCCACACCCCGCTTGACCGCAGCTCCGTCACGCTCAAAACCTATATGGCCGCCGGACCCGGCGAAGAGATCGACGCAGCTAAGTACGACTGGAACTGGAACTCCCCCGGCGACACCAGCTCCGCTTGGGTTCCTGCCGGCTCGCCCATGCGGGACAGCATCTACCCCACGGTGAGCAAAGCCCACTCCGCTGGCGCTGATGCGGACAACAACTGGGGCCTGGTGCCCGACTCGCTGCCGCACATGGACTACACGCCCACGAGCGCGGGCGAAACCGTCCGAGTGGACATGACCGGCGCCGAGCAACCCGGCTGGAATAAATTTCCCGAAGCGCCGCTGTCAATTCCTCCCGGCGTTCACGTTCATCTGCTGCTCGACCGCAAGACGCTCACCACGGCTTATCCCATCCTCACCGTCTCCGGCGGCGCCGGCTCGAAGATCTGGCTCACTTATTCAGAAGCTCTCTACGACAAGGAGGGCCATAAAGGCGACCGCGACGATGTAAGCAACCGCACTGCCCGCGGCCTGCGCGATGCCTTTGAGCCCGATGGCGGCGCGCACCGCGTCTTCGAGCCGCTGTGGTGGCGCACCTGGCGCTATCTCGATCTCGACATCGCCACCGGCAGCGAACCGTTGCAGCTCGAATCGCTGACGGCCGCATTCTCGGCTTACCCATTTAAAGAGCTCGCCAGCTTTACGTCCGACGATCCGGAGCTCGCGAAGATCTGGGAGATCAGTTGGCGCACGGCGCGGCTCGACGCGCACGAAACCTACATGGACACGCCCTACTACGAGCAGCTCCAGTACGTCGGCGATACGCGCATCCAGATGCTCATCTCCTACGCGGTCACCAACGACGACCGGCTCCCGCGCCAGGCCATCGAAGCCTTCGACGATTCGCGCTTCCCTGACGGCATCACCCGCAGCCGCTACCCGAGCTCGCTGGCGCAGACCATCCCCACCTTCTCGCTGCTCTGGGTTGACATGGTTCACGACTGGTGGATGTACCGGCCCGATCCTGAGCCGGCGCGCGCCTCGCTCGCGGGAACGCGCTCTGTGCTCAACTGGTTCGCCGGCTACGAGCAGCCCGACGGCCTGCTCGCCAAGCTGCCGTGGTGGAGCTTCATCGACTGGGTGCCTTCGGGCGAGATTCCAACTTACGACGCCAAGGGCGAGTCGTGCGTGACGACGCTCGAATACCTGGGCGCGCTCAACGACGCAGCCGAGCTGGAACAAGGGCTGGGCGATCCCGTCTTTGCTTCGCGCTACAAAGCACGCGCCGAGCACGTGCGCGGCGGCCTCTATAACCGATGCTGGAACGCGCAGCGCGGATTGCTGGCCGAGACGCCGGACCGCTCCAGCTTCAGCCAGCAGGCCAACATCCTGGGCGTGCTCTACGATGTGATTCCGAAGCAGCAACAGCAGGACGTGCTCAAGAAGGTGCTGGCCATCGAGCCCGGCACCACGCCCGGTGGTGTGTTGAGCGCGTCGTACTACTTCCGCTTCTACCTGGCGCGCGCGCTCGACCACGCCGGCATGGCCGACGAGTATCTCAGCTCCATCGAGCCGTGGCGCAAGCTGCTCGCGCTGCACTTCAGCACCTGGCCTGAGATTCCGGGCGACACGCGCTCTGATTCGCACGCCTGGAGCGCGCATCCCATCTACGATCTGCTCACGCTGGTGGCGGGCATTGAGCCGGCAACTCCCGGCTTTGCCACTGTGCGCATTGCGCCTCACCTGGGCGCGCTGCCCTCGCTCAAGGCCGCTTATCCGCATCCGGAGGGAACGATCCAGGTAGACTACCGGCGCGCGGGCAGCGGGCTGGACGCAAACGTAACGCTGCCGGGAAAACTCACCGGCACGTTCGTCTTCGGTGGCAGATCGTGGCCTCTCAAGCCGGGAACAAACCACATTAAGGCACAATAACGGCACTTTGCGGAAAATCGATTCTGCAGAAGGGAAACAGTGTTTCCGGCGCAGCGGTAAACGTGTTACAACTCCAACATGGCGAAGGGAAAGCTGGCAACTCCACCGGGACATGTAAACCTGAGAATGCTCGCCGAACATCTGGAGCTTTCGCAGACCACAGTTTCTCTTGTGCTGAACGAGTCGCCGTCGGCCAAGTCCATTCCACAGGAGACGCGCAACCGGGTCGTTGAGGCTGCAAAGCGCCTGAACTACCGGCCCAATTATTTTGCGCGGTCGCTCAGGCAAAGCCGGTCAATGAGCGTGGGCGTGCTGGCGCCCGACCTGAGCGAAGGCTACTTTACCCGCGTAATGAGCGGCGTGGTGGAAGAGTTGACCGCCGCGCACTACTTCTACTTCACCGCCTGCCACGAGTGGAAGCGCGAGCTGATCGAGCGGTATCCGCGCATGCTGGTGGAGCGCGCGGTCGACGGCTTTCTGCTGCTCAACACGCAGGCCGATCACATCAACGTGCCCGCGCCGGTGGTGGCCATCTCAGCGCACAGCGCGGCCGCCAACGCAACCAACATCATCCTCGATCATCACCAGGCCGTGGAGCTCGCATTCACGCACCTCTACGAGCTGGGCCATCGCCGCATCGCCATTCTGCGTGGCCCGCGCGCCATCCCCGACTCGGAGTTCCGTTGGGAGAGCTGCCAGCAGGTGGCCCGCGAGATGGACATCAAGCTCGACCCTGCGCTCGTCGTCCGCATTGACGCGGCCGGCTGGTCGATGAAGACCGGCTACCACCCCATGGCGCCGGAGATCGGCTACAAGCCGGTGCAGGCGCTGCTGGAGCGCACGCGCGACTTCACCGCTGTGTTCTGCTTCAACGATATTGCGGCCATCGGCGCCATGCGCGCGCTCAGAGACGCGGGACTACGCGTGCCGGAAGATGTGTCCGTGGTGGGATTCGACGACATCTTATCGGCGGCTTACGCCACGCCGTCACTCACCACTGTGCGCCAGCCTCTGAGTGAGATGGGCAAGCGCGGCGCGCAGATTCTGCTGGAGCGCATTGCCGACCGGGAGAAGGAATTTCCCGCCGAAGTGGTGATGAGCCCGGAGCTCGTGGTGCGCGAGTCGACTGGCCCGGTGCCGGCCAAGCGCCGCGTTTAACTGCAATACGACTCCATCCACCGGCTGATATAAACCTGCGCGTGCGCCTCGCCGCAATAGTGGCGCGCATTCGGCGCGTCGGCTGCTTCTTTGGTCCACTTGAAGATGGTCAGTTGCGCGTCGCTGCAGTGGATCGCGATCCAGCGCACCGGATCCTGGCTCTCATCGCCGCAGATTTCACATCGATAAATCTTGCCGATCATTCACTGCCTCCACCGTTCGCCTTGTTCCTATTCGAGCATCTGCAGATCGAGCGGCTCAACCAGCATGCAATCCAGGGCGCGCACCGGCGCCAGCGCGCGTTTGAGCGCAGAGGACTTGCACGGCTCCACGGTCACCACAAACGGCAGCGCGTTGGCCGGATAGCCGGGCTTCTGCACAATGGCGCGGATGTTGATCTGCTCGTTGGCCAGCGCCCCGGTAATGGCGGCCACAATGCCCGGACGGTCGCTCACCAGGAAGCGGATGTAGTGCGGCACTTCAAACTCCGCGCCCAGATGCGCGGGAGCGGAGGGAATCTCAACGCGGCGCGAGCCATGCGCCAGAGCAAGCAGATCGCTCACCACTGCAACTGCCGTTGGATGGCCGCCTGCTCCATGGCCGGAGAAGACCACATCGCCGCCGTAGCGGCCGTTGGCGATGACCATATTCTCCGTTCCCTGCGACCACGCCAGCGGCGAGCGCTGCGCCACCAGCATGGGGCCTACAGTTGCGGCCAGTTGTCCATCCACCCGCTGCGCACGCGCAACCTGTCGGATGGTGCAGCCCAGATCGCGCGCATAACTGAAGTCGACGGCCGTGACAGACGTGATGGGCCGCGGAACAATCTCTTCGGGATCGATCTGCACCCGCAGCGCAAGGCGCATCAGGATGGCGAGCTTGGCGCGCGCGTCAAAGCCGCCCACATCCTCAGTGGGATCGGCTTCGGCGTAACCGCGGGCCTGCGCATCGGCCAGCACCGTCGCATACTCAGCGCCTTGTTCCATCCGGCTCAGGATGAAGTTGCAGGTGCCGTTGAGAATGCCCTCAATCCGCTCGATGCGGTCACCGGCCAACCCCTGCTCCAGGCCGGGAATCACGGGGATTCCGCCGGCCACAGCAGCGCCATATTTCAAATGTCCGCCCCTGGCCTCGGCCAGCCGCTCGAGATCCACGCCGTGATAAGCGATAAGCTTTTTGTTGGCGGTCACCACGCTCTTGCCTGCTTCGAGCGCGCGGCGCACCCACGCGCCCGCGGGATCGAGCCCGCCGGCCAGCTCCACGATCACGTCGGCATCGGATGCGAGCACCGCATCGGCGTCTTCGCTCCACACCACGCTTGCGGGCGTCCAGTCCACGCGCTTGCGGGCCACTCTGCGGTTGAAGACGTGCGTGAGTTCCAGTCCCTGTGGCTGCGACTCGACAAGAATGCGCGCCACCGAGCTGCCGACCGTTCCGAATCCGAAGATGGCAATGCGCAATGGACGCTTTGCCGGCGTGGATGGAAAACCGTGCACTTGAGACACAGGAGACTTCCTTAGAGCGAGGTGAAGGGATGAACCCTGCAACACTTTCGAGCAACACTTCGATGATACCTGACGGCCTCAAAACAATGCGCAGCCAGACATTTGTCGTGTAATATCGGACTCAGATGCGGCGCATTCTCGCCATCCTGCTGGTGCTGTTCTTCGGGCTGGGGCCGCTTTCAGCCACGCTCGAAGCCAGCGACGACGCCAACCTGCCGCTATGCTGCCGGCGGCACGGAGCGCACCACTGCGCCATGGCCGCGATGATGGCCGCCAAAATGGCCGCCGCCCAGCGCCACTCCGCGCCGGCCTTCTCCGCGCCAACCACCTGCCCACGCTATCCGGGCGCAGCAGCCATGATTACCTCGCCGGTTCCGGCGCTGACCGCCGCAGCCTCTGCTCTGCCGTCGCTCAGGACGCAGGCATACAAGTCCGCCGCGACCCGCACCGCAGTTCCTTCGAGTCCCAGCCGCACTCATGCAGGGCGTGGGCCTCCAGCCGCGGCCTGATCTGAACACTCAGCCGAAAACTACGCCCTGATTCATCGGGCAATGGTCTGCATCCGTTCGCGGAATGCAGTGAATTGCCATGCCGCGAAGAGAAGTTCTCCGGCGTGCGCTGGTTCGCTTTCTGCTGCCTATTCACACGCTCGCGTCTGTTTCGAGGTCATGTCATGTTCAAACGTCTTCATCTTTCTCTTACTACATTTCTGCTGAGCGCTTCCCTTCCCGCATTCGCTACTGTCTTTGCCACCGTGCATGGGGTGGTCCACGATCCGCAGCATCGGCCCATCGCTGGAGCATCCGTCACGCTTAAAGCCGCTGACTCGGAATTTGCACTCCACGCGACAACCGACACCGAGGGTGTATTCGAGCTGGCGCAGACGCCCATCGGCGTTTATTCACTCACTGTCACCGCGCCGGGCTTCGCCACCGTCACCCAATCGCTCATCGTCAGCTCAGGCACGAATCCCATCCTGCATATTCCGCTGAGCGTGGGCGCAGCTGCGGAGTCGGTTGTCGTAGAAGCAGCGCCCAGCGCGGCCGATACCGTGACGCCGGCCACGCTCATCACCCGCCAGATGATCGAGCAGACGCCGGGCGCCAACCGCACCACCGGCATGGAGATGATTACCGACTACGTGCCCGGCGCGTACATGACC